>JAAYBQ010000215.1 GCA_012730035.1 Spirochaetota bacterium | reverse complement strand
TTCGGTTTTTCATTAAGCAGCACAATTTTTAATATATTTTCCAGATATAACCATCAGAGCAGATTCAACATAATACAATTTACTCTTTTTATTATTCCACTCCCTATTATTGTAGCTGCAGGTTTTTTAACTTTTTCTCACATAGTATTTTTTGTGATTTTATATATAATCGCATTTATAAATATTTTTATCCCTGCCATGTTTCTGATGAACCTGAAAATCAGCTATATTAAAAAAATCGTATTTATGATAATAGTCCTGCTTTTCATTCCCGCAATTGTTCTGTTTCACCTCTACTACAAAATTCCTGTTGATAAAAAACCTTTTTTGGCAAATACTAAAAATTTTGATATACTCAAAATAACAAACTTCAACAGACCATACATAGCTGAAGAGGGAATAATTAATATTTCAGGTATTCCCGTTTTTTATCTCTCAGAGAGTACCATAAGGAATCACAAGCGTGCAGTTGCAGCAACTCTTCTTTTTATCAATCCTGAATCAAAAGGACTTATCTTCGACAGCAATCAAAAATTTTTCAGAAACCCTCTCTTTGCCGTATATAAAAATTCATCCTGCCTTGATAATGTTCCGGAACAATTTGTTGACTACAACAGGCTTCCCGAATCCGGGCGCCAGTTATATGTACCTGTCGAAACAGAAATGATTCACTACCTTGCCGATCATAACGAGCAATATGATTTTATAATTGATTACCCGAACCTGCTCGATCAGACTGCACACAGCTTCCGCTTCTCCATTGACTACTATAACTCAATAGTACACAGGATCTCACCTTCGGGTAAATACGCACTGATTATTGATATCCAGAATATTGATCCCTCTTTTCTAAATCTTCTGGCAGACAATATCTCTTCCTCTTTTAAAAAACAAGCAGTCTTCCTTTTTTCAAACATGCTGCTTATTGTCGCATCCAATGATCCCGATGCGATTCAGATTGATGCACAATCCATTGAAAGAACCGGCGCGGTCATTGCTGAAGAAGAGAAATTCGGTTTATTATTCTACAATCCTGTTCAACCATTGAATAATTACCTTTTCACCGATGTTGCGGATTTAAAAAAATATACCCGGCCATCTCCTCATCCCGGAATTCTGATGGTTACAAAAGCCGCTAAAAAAAAGATCAGTCCAGAACTCGAAGAGCTTTACCTTAAAAATGACACTCAATATAAAACATTAATATCTCGAGAAAAAATAGGCTGGCAGTTGCAGGATAAGATTTTATCCTCTCTTGGCCGGGATAAATCCGTAATGTCGCTGATTAAAAAAACTGAGTATGCAGAATCAATTAATTCCTATGTAGCCGAAACTGATTATCTTTTTCAGTTGAAGCGGTATGGAGCATATAATCCTGCTCTTAAAACATATATTGACAAAGTTCTATCTTTCAAAGAAGAATTTTATTACGACGAAGCAGTGAGACTGGAAAAGTATAAAAAATGGGAAGATGCAGCCACTTTATACAAGGCCATACTTACTATTAATAATAAAAATTTTGACGCAAATTACCGTTTTGGTATGCTTTATATTACGATGCAGGACCTGTCCAACGCCTTCATCTATCTTGATGCTGCATTGAAGCTTAACAGAGAACATCCGCAGGTTTTATACCAGATGGGTGTTCTTATGTTTTCAAGCAACAAGATCAGGGAGGCAATTGATTATTTCGAAAAGGCCAGGACACTTAAACTCGATATATCCCAACTGTACATGTACCTGGGCCTTGCTTATGAACAGACCGGTAATTTTGAAAAGGCCAGAGAAAATTATGAAAAAGCCATCCTGATGGATCCTAATGACACCAAGTTGCGGTCATTACTTGCAGGTGTTGAATTAAAAATGCAACAGAATCAGACAATAGAGGAACAGGGCAAACAGACCAATATGCTTGATGATGAGCAGGGCGTAAAAATGTCAATACCTGTAAACAAGAAGGCGGTTAAAGCACGCCTTCTTGATGAATAAAATTTTATCAGAATTTTGCCATTGCTTCTTTAAACTTTGGTAATGAATTGACAATCGTATTTTCAGAAACGCAATAAGCCAGCCTGAAATATCCTGGACCACCAAAACCAACACCCGGAACTGCAAGAATATTGAACGACTGAAGATGCTTAACGAAAGCGACATCATCACCACCAGGGGCTTTACAGAAAAGATAAAAAGCCCCGTCAGGATTGATATAATCATAACCTGCACTCTTCAGACCGCTCATTAAAAGATCCCTGCGCTTTTTATACGAATCGACATCAACAGTCGCACTATTGAGTTGAGCAACAACCCGCTGCATCAACGCCGGAGCATTAACAAAACCGAGGATCCTGTTGCAAAGATTTAATCCCCCCATGATAAGAGCATGACCTTCCATCGCAGGATTAATTGCGATATAGCCTATCCTTTCACCCGGCAGGGAAAGAGATTTTGAATAAGAATTTATTACAAATGTATTTTCGTATTTTGATAAAACAGGTGAAACAAACCTGCTGTCATATACAATCT
>JAAYBQ010000214.1 GCA_012730035.1 Spirochaetota bacterium | reverse complement strand
TATTCAGGCCCTGCTATTAACGTGCTGGCCATTATACTTACAGCAAGGGTAATAGGAGTTGAAATAGGAATTGCGCGGGCCGTGGGTGCAGTGCTCTTCAGCGTGGTCATTGGCGCGATCATGCATTTTATATTCAGGAAAGAGGAGATCGCCAAAGTTAATGCTGCAATGTATATGCCTGAACCTGAAGTAACCAGGCCTCTCTGGAAAGATATTATATACTTCGGTTCAATGGTTGCCATACTTGTTTTCGCAAACTGGGGAAAGTCTTCTGACACTTCAGGTTTCTGGTATGTTATGCATGCATACAAGTGGTGGTTTACAACTGCAGCGGCAATCATTTTTGCTGCGGTCATAGTTCTGTGGTATGGAGTTAAGCCCTGGAAGATGGCCCTGGCGGTTATTCCGGCGATTATCCTTGGTTTCATCTTCCCGCATGAACCGGTAATTCCATTTGCAGCAGGTACAATTGGATTGTCAGTAATCACAAGCACAGATAAAGGGGAACCTGGTGAATGGTTCGGGTCAACATGGGGATTTGCAAAGCAGATCACTCCACTTCTACTTGGAGGCGTTCTTGTTTCAGGATTTCTTCTGGGAAGGCCGGGGCATGAAGGTATAATCCCTGCGGTATGGGTGAGTGATCTTGTGGGCGGCAATTCTTTCGGGGCTAATTTTTTCTCTTCGATAGTTGGGGCATTCATGTACTTTGCAACTTTAACCGAGGTGCCCATTGTCCAGGGACTTTTAGGCAGCGGAATGGGCAAGGGGCCTGCTCTTGCGCTTCTTCTTGCGGGGCCGGCGCTTTCGCTTCCGAATATGCTTGTTATTAACAGTTACATCGGACCGAAGAAGACCTTTGTTTTCTGCTCACTTGTAGTTATAATGGCAACACTGAGCGGTATGCTTTTCGGAATGTTTTTTTAAGGGAACCAGCGCAAGGCCCCCGGCGAATAATCCGGGCCGCCTTCCGTAATATAATGTCACCACCCCCGGAAGGCGTATGTTATTTTTTTATTCTACATGAATTAAAGTTAAGTTTCTTATTCCCCACCGGGGGAAGCCGGTTTAAATGAATGTTCCCTTTTAATTTTTCGGCTGGGGGCCATGAAAGACAGTTAACAGTAATATCTAATTTAAGGAGAAACAAAATGTATAAAATTGAAGTGCTGGGAACAGGATGTGCTAAATGCAACAAACTCGAGGAGAACGCAAGGAAAGCTGCTGAAGGACTGGGCATAGAATATGAAGTGCTCAAGGTAAAGGATATCAACGACATCATGAACTACGGTGTGATGATTACTCCGGCTCTTGTGGTCAATGGAGTGGTAAAAGTTGCGGGTAAAGTACCCGGAGTTGATGAATTGAAAAAGATGATTAAGGAATAGGCCCCTAACACGCTATCGAAGGGGGCATGAGGACGTTCTATTATATTTTTTTGTTATAAAATAATTATTACGAAGGAGTTATATACATGGGTGATTGTGCATGCAATTCAGGTGTTAAACTTATTTATTCATGTTCAGGAAATGCAGACGTAGGTGAAATTTCGGACAGGGTTGCAAGGGCGCTCCGCAGAGAGGGTTTTGGGCAGGGATCGTGCATTGCCGCAGTAGGTGCGGGGATGCAGGGATTTATTCAGTCCGCTAAAGGCGCTGATGTAAACATTGCAATAGACGGGTGCCCTGTTGCATGTGCCAGAAAAATTCTGGAAAGTATTGGCGTTACTCCTGAATCATACATTGTTACAGAGATGGGTTTCAAAAAAGGGCACACGCATGTAACGCCTGAAGTGATTGAAACTGTATTTAATACTGTAAAGCAGGGTAAATCAGATAAAGCTGAAACAAAGTATGCTCCTGTTACCGGCGGCGGATGCGGATGAGGCGGCAGCTGCTGATTGGTCAAATCAGCTGATTAAACTTTTCGCAACAGGAAACCATTGCCGATAGCCGGGGTCTAATTTTTGTTCCCCGGAAAAGTATTTAAAGACATGAGGTTTATTAAATGAAAAAATATTACAAGACAATCACTCTCGCGCTTTTCGCGGCGGCACTGATGATTGGAGCGCCATACATTAAAAATACAGGCCACTGCGGTGCTGATCTGACCATTGCATTTACCGGGGCGATACTTGGATGCAGCGGAGAAAAGGAGACGGGTACCTCTGATAATTCATCCAATTCATCTGCAGCTGTTGCCAGTGACAACAAGAATGCGGGTGAAGTTAAAAACGCGCAGAAAGCTGAACTTAAAGTAACCTTTGTGGAACTCGGATCAGTAAACTGCATACCATGTAAAATGATGCAGCCTGTAATGAAACAGGTTGAAACAACATATCCCGGACAGGTAAAGATTGTATTCCACGATGTATGGACTGATCAGGGCCGCGCTGAAGGCATGAAATATAATATCCGCGTTATACCAACGCAGGTGTTCCTTGATAAAAACGGAATGGAATATTTCAGGCATGAAGGATTCTTTTCTTTTGAAGAAGTTGATAAAATTCTGAAGCAGAAGGGTGTAAAATAATGTTCATGGATTTCTTTGTTACGCTGTCATCCATGCTCTCATCATCACCCATGATTGCAATTACAGGTTCGTTTCTCTGGGGGATTGCAAGCATTCTACTTTCGCCATGCCACCTTGCAAGTATACCCTTAATTGTTGGTTATATAGACTCACAGGGCAAGATGAAGACCAAGAGGGCCGCGCTTATTGCCACACTATTCTCTTCAGGCATACTAATCACGATTGCCATAATAGGCATTATAACAGGACTGGCCGGCAGGATGATGGGAGATATAG
>JAAYBQ010000213.1 GCA_012730035.1 Spirochaetota bacterium | reverse complement strand
TCTGAAGTTCCAGAAAACACGCTCCAGTTCAAACTGAAAACGGAAGAATTCACCAAGTGGAATATCGAGCGAAGTGAAATATGAAGTATTATCAGGCTTGTATTCAGGCTGAGTCGGTGTCCTTACGCCGATGCTTAAATATTGTTCAGAATCGAAAAGATATATCGAACCGGTAAAGACAAAATAGGGGCCGTATATAACCCTGTTCAGGTCATCCTCCTCGGTTACAGTCATATCCTCTTCACGACCTTCACTTCCTGTATAGAACGAATCATATCCTGCTGCAATGGCAATGGGGAAAACCTCCCACCCGTCTGTAAACTTAAGTCTTGCAATTACACCCGGCACATTGTAATGGGGTGTATCTTTTCCGATAGCGTTCTGGACATCAAAAGAGACACCGAGAAACAGTATATCGTGAAGTCCCAGGAATGTTTTGAATTCCATGCCACCGTTATCATATTCAAGAAGTGAAAGTTTATATGTTCCTCTTGAAATTGTGAATGCAGTCGGCGTATCAATAATTACCGTCTGTTTCCCCTGCGCGGAAAGTCCATGCTGAAACAGAAATATCATCAGCGCAGATGCCGTAATAGTTTTAATATATTTCATAGGATGCCTGTAATTTTTTAATGGTTGATTTATCAGTGTACAACATAAAACACTTTTAATAGTTTATCGGTTAATGTATAAAAATATTCCAGATGAATTTAACCGTAACTCGTGGATCAGCAACAGCTGTTCTGAATTTCAAAAAGCCTGGAAATACCGGAACATGCAAGATCAACCATCTGATTCATGCTTTTTATGGAAAACGGTGCCTGTTCACCAGTACCCTGAATTTCTATAAGATTAAAAGACCCATCCATTACAATATTCATATCCACGCTTGCCTTTGAATCCTCGGAATAATCAAGGTCAAGAAGCAATTCATTATTAACAACACCTACAGAGATCGCGGCAATGTTTGTTTTAAGCGGATTTACGTTGATCATTCCAGACTGCAGCATTTTTGCAAATGCAAGTTTCATCGCTATGTAACCGCCTGTAATGGCTGCTGTCCTGGTACCTCCGTCAGCCTGAACAACGTCACAATCAATAAACATTGAAATCCCCGGTAACATGGAAAAATCAACGGCTGCGCGTAAAGATCGACCAATAAGGCGCTGTATTTCAACCGACCTGCCGTCGCGCTTAACTGTATCACGTTTTTTCCGCGAGAGGGTTGAATAAGGGAGCATTGTGTATTCTGCGGAAAGCCAGCCTTCATTTTTTTTTGCGGCATGTTCAGGAACATCACCAGTTACGGTTGCTGCGCATATTACCCTGGTGTTCCCCGTGCCGAAAAGCACAGAGCCCATAGCGTGCGGGCAGAAGTCAGCTATAACCTCAACTTTTCTAATAGAGGAATTCGCCCTTGTACTGGTCCTTGTTAAGCTCATTTTCAAGATCCCTGTTCTCTTTTTTAAGACGTTTTATTTCTTCAAGGTCTTCAATCTTCCTGTCAATATTTTTATGATACGGATTGTAATCTTTAGCTTTATTAAATTTTTCAAGAGCAGTATCGATATCATCGGCGACAAAGTATTTAATACCCTCTTTGTACTCTTTTTCAGCGTTAATCTTGTCGCGCACAGTGATAATTTTGGGGATCAACTTGAATGTGACATTAAATGAATAGACCGGGCCGAAATCACCGTTGTCGGAATATGATGTGTCAATGAAAAATGCCACGTCACCTATGCTGTAATTGAATCCGAAACCGGCAGAATAAGTTCCGGCATCATTAAATCTCCAGCCCCCCCTGAGATACATAATTTCAAGATAGTTTAATTCGATCCCGGTATTTATCCTGAAACTCTCATCAAATCCGTATGTAAAATCATAAAGATCGCTTATATTGATAAAATTTTCAGTCAGATCAATATTAAATCCGAAAAAATGTGTCAGTTTATATGAAGTACCTATTCGCATCATCCTTGGAAGCGAATCACCATCAACTCCGGTACCGAGATTAAGAACAGATAGTCCTATGTTAAAATTACGTACCGGTGAATCAAAAGGAGAGAACAGATACATACTTTTAAGTAAACCCAAATCGACAGCAGCAGAGTTGAGGAACAATGTATCAATCTTCTGGTATATGTATTTTATACTTCCACCTGCATAAAAATTGTTAAAATCATATCCGTACCCTATAGTAAAACATCCGTTAAAAAATTGAACGGTTCCCGTAGTATTGCCATTAATATCTATTCTGTCAAATGAAGGCACCCAGAAAAGTGAGTTCGATGCCGCGATCCATCCATCGTACAACCTGGCAGCCACACTAATGTTCTCAAACCTTGAATCGAGAATCAGCTCCTGATGAAATATTGAAAGTACCGGGTATCTCAGTGTTCCAAGACCTG
>JAAYBQ010000212.1 GCA_012730035.1 Spirochaetota bacterium | reverse complement strand
TAAGGCCGGCGCATCAGGTTACATAACAAAAGAGACTGCGGGCGACAATCTTATATCGGCTGTAAGAAGAGTGGCCGCCGGTGGTAAATACATCAGTCCCACTCTTGCAGAAACCCTCGCAGAGAGCGTTGCAGGGGGCGGCAACGAACTACCCCATGAAAACCTGACTGACAGGGAATTCCAGGTGCTCTGCATGATTGCTTCAGGTAAGACCGTGAGTGAAATAGGTGCTGAACTTTTCCTGAGCGTAAAGACGATAAGCACCTACAGGCAGAGGATACTTGAAAAAATGAACATGAAGAATAATTCCGAAATTACCCACTATGTAATAAAAAACAACATCCTTGATATATGACCGCGTGTAGGTGTTTGTCCTACACGCGCATAGTCCTTTCTTACCCGAAAAATTCCCTTTTTCCCCCGAATTAATAGACTTTGTCCGATTGTGCAAAATCGCTCCACGTGCTAAAAAAATCAGGTCTTTCTGATTCAGGAGAAGGAATGAAAGTTCTTGTTGTAGATGATTCATCAATTATAAGGGGAAGGCTGTTGTCGATGCTTTCTGCATTCGACGGGGTCAATGTAATGGGGATCACCGGCGATGAGGACTGGAGGATCATCGGGGGTTTAAATCCGGACTTTGTGGTTCTGGACATAAAACTTAAAAAACGCAACGGTCTGGATATTCTTAAAAAACTGAAAAAAGTATGCCCCTGCATTCCGGTGGCCATGCTTTCAAACTACTACGATGACTATTACATAAACAAGTGCAGGGAATTCGGAGCTGACTATTTCTTTGATAAATCCTGCGATTTTGATCAGCTGGCTTACGTGATAACTGAAATTACAAAACAGGACAACGGGGGGTTGTTATGCTAAAATGTGATTTTACCGAACGTATCGAGACCGAGAACCATGCCGAATTTTTCAGAAGGATTCGAAGCATAGGTTGCAACGACAGCGCACTTATCTTTGACTTTTCAAAAATACACAACTTTGAACCCGGACTTATAAAAACAATCTGCATTGCACAAAGATTTGCCATGCTTGACAACAAGAAAGTAATTTTTCAGGGTATACCCGCGGAAACCCGCGAACTTCTTGAAAAAAAAACCAATGTAGCCGTAGCATTTTAATCCCATAAAAAATCTTTTGTATTGACAATTAAAATATTTCATGACGGTATTTTCCTGCCGGTCGTGAAATATGAATAGACTGAAAATACCATCAATCATACTTCTTTTCTGCCTGGTTATCATCCTGATAATTATATCCAGGCACATATATAACTACGATATTATAGCAACTCACCTTCTGTACATCCCGGTAATCCTGATTGCCTTTCTGTGGCAGTACAGGGTCATCTACGCGATTGTAATAACAGGGGTCATACTGATTACCTCGGACATACTCATGGGGCGCACCGTGTACATTGTACCGGACCTTATCAGGCTCGGGCTTATCATGTTTGCAGGAATCTTCGTGGCCGCGATGAGAATGTATATCATAAGAGTGTCGTCATACCGCAAATACAGGGACATACTCTTCGCAGTACGCGAGCCCATGGCAATTATCGACAGCACATTTTCCGTTATCATAAAGAATGAAATGTTCAGCTCCAGGTTCGGGGCAGGACTCCGCGAGAGCATACTTTCAATTTCAGGCGGAATCCTGAATGATGATGAGCTGGGGGACGCCCTGGCCATCTGCTTTAGCGGTTCGGAATCGGTCTACCAGGGAAAATTTATGACGATCTCAGGTGAATCAGGACTTTTTGAAATAAAATGCTACCCCCTTGTCGAGGATGGATGGAAACCACACGCAATCCTCAATTTCAGGGATATAACCGAAGAGTCCCGTGCAGCGCAGAGACAGAAAGTAGCGCTCGAGAGGCAGCGCATGGCGATTGACATACTTGAACTGCTCAACAGCAAGACACCGGGACCGGGAGTTATCCACGAAATTCTCAAACTTGTGTCGCAGACAACCGGCATTGGCGCAATAGGGCTGCGGCTTGCAGAAGAAAACGGATTCAACCTCTACAGCTCTGCGGGAATAACCGTCCTTACCGATTACCTTCGTTCGGACTGCACAGACTGTGACCCGGATGATACCGGAAGATTCTGCATCAGGAGTATAATGCCCGGAGAGCAATGCGTATTTGCTGATTCCGGTACAGGTTATAATAATTTTTTCCATGTAAATGACCTTGATGCCTACAACCGTTCAGGAGAAAAAAAATTATGCAGGTGCATGATCGCTGCAGGCCTGAAGTCATTTGCCCTGATACCGGTATACTCCGATGATGAGATAACCGGCTGTTTTATACTGCTCGACAGGCGAAAATTTTTCTTCACTGAAGAACTGCTCGATTTCTTCCAGGGCATAGTGCAGAGCATAGGCATAGCACTTGACAGGTTAAAGTACGAGGACGATCTGAAGCGCATAATAGACGAGAAGGAGCTCCTTATACGCGAAGTTCATCACAGGGTAAAGAACAACATGCAGGTTATTACCAGTCTTATCAGCCTTCAGGCATCAAGGCAGACCGACGATTATGTAAAATCAATTTTAAACGAGTGCCAGAACCGCGTACGCACGATGGCGCTTGTACACGAAAAACTTTATTCAAGCAATAACTTTACCTCTATAAATTTCGGAAATTACATCAACACGCTGGTTCCACTGCTCATGAACTCGTACAGGATAGAAAAAAACCAGGTCACGGTAGACGTCACAGCCGAGGACATCCAGCTTGGACTGAACACCGCGATACCCCTTGCGCAGCTTGTAAACGAAATACTATCGAACGTGTTCAAGCACGCTTTCCCAGGCGGCAAAACCGGCAGCGTGCGCATTATTCTTGCCGGTGATACATCTGCGGGAATTAACTTGCTTGAAATAAGCGACACCGGTAAAGGCCTTACAGGTGGTGCTGCCTATCCCGATGGAGGGAACCTGGGCTTCCAGCTGATTGAGGCACTTGTTAAACAGATCCGGGGCAAAATAACATTTGCGGGAGAAGGGGGTGTTTCGATTAAGGTCACATTCCAGTCTATTTGATCTTTGTAAAACCCCTTCGCTATAAATTGATAAAATTGCTTACAGTCTTTTATCTGTACCACCGTATCCCCTGACCCAGAACACCCCTATACGTATCATTTTAAATACTTGACACTGCCCCACGGGAATTTACACGTTCATATACAGTTAAATGCATAACGCCTGTTTGCAGAACCGGACGGGCGGTACGTAAAACTGTTAAAAAAATAAAAAAAGAATATGCCTGATTATGTGATCCCCCGACAGATCTTCCGACGGAAGGACAGGAACAGGCAAGAAAAAAAATGTTAACGGAGCAGACATATGAACTCACGCCTTATGAACGATTACAAAAAGAAACTCGTCACTGCCGCCGAGGCGGTAAAAGTGGTAAATTCAGGGGACATGGTTTTTTACGGCGAATTCGTAATGTTCCCCGAATCCCTTGATGAAGCTCTCGCAGAGAGGATACATGACCTCAGTGATATTGAGGTCCGTAGCGTATGTTTTACCCGGCTATCAAAAATAATAGCGCAGGACCCTGAATCAAAGCACGCAATAATCAACGACTACCACTTCGGTGGAATATCCCGCAAGCTGCATAGCAGCAACCAGTGCAACTATATTCCTATCACATATCATCAGGTGCCGCGCATAATACGTAAATACCTCACACCTGATGTCGCATTCATCTCTGCTGCGCCAATGGACAACAGCGGGTACTTTAATTTCGGGCTGGCTAATTCAATTACGGGTGCGAACCTGAGCAAGGCAAAAAAAATAGTGGTCGAGGTTAACGAAAACGTCCCCTACTGCCTGGGTGGTAACTTTGAATCTATTCATATATCAAGTGTGGACTTTATAGTTGAAGGCAAAAATAATCCGCTGCCCGAAGTACCTCCTGCTCCACCGAAAGATATCGACCGTAAAATTGCCGACCACATACTAAAAGAGATCGTGGACGGAGCCACGCTGCAGCTCGGCATTGGCGGTCTGCCCAACCTGATAGGCCAGATGATTGCCGAAAGTGACCTGAAGGACCTTGGTATACACACTGAGATGCTCGTGGACTCCATGGTAAACCTGTACGAAACAGGAAAAATTTCCGGCAGAAAAAAAACCGTTGACCACTTCAAGATGACCTACACCTTTGCCATGGGAACAAAAAAACTCTACGACTTCCTTCACATGAATCCCACATGCGCATCTTACCCCGTAAACTACGTGAACGATCCGCGAATAATAGCGCTTAATCCAAAAGTTACTGCGATCAATAACGCGGTCGAAGTGGACCTCTTCAGCCAGGTATGTTCCGAATCCGCCGGCTACAGGCATGTGTCGGGAACGGGCGGACAGCTCGACTTTATATTCGGCGCGTTCAACTCTTCAGGCGGAAAGGGAATAATATCGATGACATCAACCTATACGGAAAAGGACGGCACTGTAAAGTCAAGGATAGTTCCAACCCTGCAGGCCGGAGCAATTGTAACTGTTCCCAGGTCAATTGCACATTATGTTGTAACTGAGTATGGCATGGCCATGCTGAAGGGAAAGTCAACGTACCAGAGGGCCGAAGCGCTGATCAACATCGCTCACCCGGACTTCCGTGAAATGCTGATAGCTGAAGCGACAAAAATGAATATCTGGACAAGGACTAACAGGCAGGACTGAAATCCGTGATACAGGGCACAGCCCTGTGCTACACTTTGCGTCTTTCGGGAATCGACGCCGGTTCCTCTCCCGTCGCGAAGTATTCTTTCGTAAGGTAGAGCCCGCAGAAGCAGTGACCGTATTCCTCCTGGTCAGGCCTGCAGTAACGGCAGGGGCAGACAATGTCCCTGTCTTCATCTTTTTTTCCCGATGCGGCGCGGCAGGGGCACGAATAGTACCCGTACCTGTTATAGTTTTTGGCAAAGCCCTCAATAAGGATCTCAAGATGTTCCTGGTCACGATTAAGCTCCCAGCCCTGCTGAGATGCAACCATTGTCACGAATAGTTTTGCATCCTCAAATTTTTTCATATTATTTCACCAGGTGCCTTTTATAATTCTCCTCATTAAACCCCACAATAACCGTTTTATCATCAATGACAAGAAAGGGAAATCCCGTGGATTCTCTGTACTTATCACGCAGCCGGGCCTTCAGCTCCTCCCGGGATTCATAATCAAGTTCATCTACATAAACATACCTGAAACTTATTGAGTTTTCACGCAGAAATTTAAGGGCTTTTTTACAGAACGCGCATGTAGAGAGCGCGTAGACCGTGACATCTCCGGCCTTACTTTTACCCTCTTCGTATGTAAAATTAATATTTTCCATTAAACAGCCTCTTCAATATTTATTCGTGATTTCAATTTAATCACCATCGGGACTTTCGACAACTTTATATGTCACTATAGAGCCGAAACTGGCCTCGGCCGGAATGCACTTTACTCCATCAATAAAGCATCCGCTGTCAAACTGTTCACCGCTATCCCTGTACCGCCCTGCAATACCGCCGTACATGTCCGTTTTAAATAATTAAACTTTTCTTCCGGATTTATCAGCTGCGCGCGAAACTAATTATTGCACACATATACAGGGTATATACGCGACAGATGCGGAACAGATGGTAGAAATATGCAGTCACCGCAGGCACACAATAATAATCATATCCCGAGCTGTCTGCAGATGCCGGAACTCCATGTATCCGCAAATGCTGCGGGCACAGTTGAATTACTTATCATCATATACGGGATAATCTCGGCCACTATATTACGCGGCAGCCGGCCAGTACGCGCGAATAACATGATATCCTCCCTGAGTGAACCGAGTGCCGAATAATACCTTGCCTCGTCAAAGACCAGATCGCCCGCGCTGTTGTAAATCTCCATGTCTCGTGAAAGGATCACATTTACCGGCCCGTACTTCATGTAAGCCTGTATGGAGTTTCCGAAACCATCCGCATCACGGATCTCAACGACCTGCACCTTACTGTCCGGAACATTAATATTCTTAAGCACGTAATCCTTTTCACGATCGGCAAGGGACATATCCATTCTTGCTACAAATATGCGCACTCCCTCAAGAGTAACGTCGCGGGGTTCAAGCAGCCCGCTGCATATTTTTTTTTCTGCCGGATATATCCTTGACTCCGCGCTTCCTCCGCCCGACCCGTAGTAGCCGAAACGCTTCATGTTCATACTCGCGTAAAATCCGCACTCTTCAATAAGTCCAAAGAGCGTCTCTTTCAGAAAAACAGTGGGGTACGAAACTTGCGAATGAGTGACACCCGTAAAGTTTATTACTGAGCGGGAGCCGCGAACAAAAAGCGCCGGCAGCAAAAAAAGTTCAAGTTCGGTTATGGATGAAAAGTTGCCTGTTTCAATATTGTATCGCCCGGGCATTATAGTTTCGGGACAGAAGGCAACGTCCTCTCCCGACTCGGCGATTGTTCCGCAGTTAGTCCTAAACAGGAATCGTTTAATATCATCGTACAACGGCATGTACGCGGGATCGGAGGTCAGGACGTTCACCCCGTCTCGGATAACTACCGGCTCACCTTTCATGAGCGACAGCGAAAGCGCAAGACGAAGTCCGCTCCAGCCTGAACCGTTAAGGCTTAACTCTTTCAAGCGGCAGCCTACATGTATTTTTTAAGCACTTCGGGGATTTCAAACCTGCCGTCCGAAGTCTGGTAGTTCTCAATTATCGCGGCCATGGTCCTGCCCGCTGCAAGCCCGGAACCGTTAAGCGTATGCAGGTACGCGGGCTTTTCGCCCTTTTTCCTGTAGCGGATCATCGCCCGCCTTGCCTGGTACTCAAGAAAATTTGAACACGATGATATCTCCATGTACCTGTCAAGCCCCGGCATCCATACCTCGATGTCGTATGTTTTGGCTGATGATGCCGACGTGTCGCCGCCGCAGAGCAGCACAACGCGATAGTGAAGTCCAAGCCGCTTAAGCACCTCCTCGGCGTTCGCAGTGAGCTTCTCCAGTTCATCGAACGATGTTGACGGCTCGACGAATTTTACAAGCTCTACCTTCTGGAACTGGTGCACTCGCACAAGTCCTCGGGTATCACGGCCTGCGGCGCCCGCTTCGCGTCTGAAGCATGACGACTGCATTGTAAGATGTATCGGAAGGTTCTCCTCTTCGATTATTTCGTCACGGTAGATGTTGGTCAGCGTTACCTCAGCTGTGGGTATTAGCGAGAGGCCGTCCCGGTCAATGCGGTAATATTCGTCCTTGAACTTGGGGTACTGGCCCGTACCTGTCATGCTCTCGTCATTAACTATAAAGGGTCCGAAAGTCTCTTCGTAACCGTTCTCTTTAGTGTGCAGGTCAAGCATAAAATTTATAATAGAACGCTCCAGGCGCGCAGCAAGCCCCCTGTAAAGGTAAAACCTTGCTCCCGCGAGTTTAACACCACGTTCAAAATCGAGTATGCCCATGTCAGTTCCGATCTCGTAGTGCGGTTTCGGCGTAAAGCTGAATTCAGGTTTTGCTCCCCATGTACGGACAACAACATTCTCCTTTTCATCTTTGCCTTCAGGCACAGACTCATCGAGCATGTTGGGAACCGAAAGATGCAGTTCGTTGAACATTTTTTCAAGTTCAGCCTGTCTGTCAGCAAATGACTTGAGTTCATCGGCAATAGCCTGTACATCTTTCTTGAGCGCCTCTGCCTCGGGCCCCTGACCTTTTAGCTGGCCTATTGTCTTTGAAAGTGTATTCCGCTTTTCACGCAGCTCGTCAGACTTGAGGTTCAGGCTGCGGCGTTCCTCGTCAATATTTTTTAACTCATCAAGATTAACGACACCGGTCATGTTTCTCTTTGCATGATTTCTGCGTACAGACTCAATGTCGTCCCTGATAATTTTAGGATCTATCATCAATCAACTCCGGAAAAAGTTTTAATCCCCGGAAAGAATCCCTGGCTGGAGACTGTAATTTCAAGTGAATTATTCCTGAGAAAGAACGTACACAATCCGTTTAATCATTCAACAGCCCTGCTCCCTCCGGGTATTCGGGAGCGTATCAAATAGCTAAAGCTGCCGTACATATTTGTCAAGATGTAAAATTGATCCGCTGAATAATATAAATTTGAGATTTCCGGAATCAGGTATTATATTAACATTCAACCCGGCAGACTACATTCCGGCGCGATTACGGGAGGAGCATAACATGAAAACCATAGAAGCAATTAAAACAAGAAGATCCATTAACTTCTTTGACAGCACAAAAAGCATAACAAAAGAAGAGGCCGGCCACCTGGTTGAACTTGCCTCACTTTCTCCTTCGTCTTTCAATCTTCAGCCATGGGAGGTTATAGCAGTACTCGACCCGTCGCGCAAAAAAATACTCCGGGGATGCGCATTCAACCAGCCCAAGGTTGAGGAGGCTTCTGTAACATTTATTATAATAGCAAATCCCGGCGCTGTAGAACAGAACATCGACACCATACTGGCAAAGCAGGTCGAGGCCGGAACATTAAAAAAAGAGCACGTTGAATCCACAAAAAAGATGCCCTTTAAGATGTATCAGGAAAAAGAGAGCCTCACACGTAAAATCTTCGCTGTAAAAAATGCCTCTCTCTTTGCCATGACGCTGATGCTGGCAGCAAAGGGCCTTGGCCTTGAAAGCCACCCCATGGACGGATTTGACAGTGACAGAGTTAAAAAAGAATTTAATATTCCGGAAGAGATGATAGTGCCAATGATCGTGGCTGTGGGATACGCTTCCCCCGAACTTAAACTGCAATCCAGAGCATACAGAAGGCCCGTAAGCGAGGTGCTGCGCTTTGACAGCTTCTGATGATTAATCCCGGGATAATACAAAAAAGAATATTAAAAAACAGGGTAATCTTGTTTGACTTTTTACCTCGTATAATATAAAACTGTCACTGATACACGGGAGCTGTTTTTCGTACTGTTGACCTGCGCAAAAAACTCCCGGTAAAAAAATAAAATGGATTATTTTGGAGGATATCTATGAGAAAAATTCTCGGTATATTTTTCATCTTCTCTCTTGCGTTTTTCTACTACACAGGCTGCAAGACAGTTGACGAATACACAGGACTTAACTCTGCCCAGATTGTTTACGACGAGTACAGGGACAGCAAAAACAAAAGCAGTTCAGGTGATTCTGACAGCGGATCAAAAACATCCAAAACAGGCAGCAAATCTAAAAGCAGCGACTGGGGTTTTGGTGATGACGACAATTCAGACGACCATTACATCCAGCCTGACGATTACTTCGTGGCCGAAGAGGAACTGGGCAAAAAACAGTATGTCTATGTTTACATTTCCAAAATGGTAACACCCGCAACTAAAGCTACAAAAAATGAAGCCAAGTTCATGAGAGTCAAGGATTCAGACGAACTCTGGTCAAAACTTTACTGGAAAACCAGGCCAGCCATTAAATCTGACATTAAAATCGGAGCAGTTGTAATATGCTTTGATGGAAATAATGAAGATGATGTCAATATGCCCCCCAAAGACAAGGGACAGGCCAGACAGTGGAACTGGTTTATGACAAAAATAACCGACACATCAGACCTGCACAAGGGTTTTGTAACAACCGCCGGCGGGACAAAGGTAAGTCTTAACGCGCTGCGTGTGACAATAAAATAATTTAAACCTGCATAATCCTTAAAAAGCCCCTTACAGGGGCTTTTTTTGTCGCGATGTTTCTGTTATATTCTACTGGTT
>JAAYBQ010000211.1 GCA_012730035.1 Spirochaetota bacterium | reverse complement strand
ATTCGACAGGTTCAATCATGTTTGCTGTTTTCAGGTGCGTGTTGAATGTTAAAGGTTTATTCGCAGTTTTAGATTCATCAAGTTTTTCGGTTATTATTCTCCGGAGTATTGTAGCATTGGTAAGCTCATCGTAAACAAGGTCGGTCAGCCTGAATCTGTTTGCGGATTCAGGGCTGATGCGCAGATGCATTTTTATCGAGTCATTGGCTGAGGTAAAAAACCAGTCCTGGTCAAGAGTGAAAATAATGTCGCTGGTACCCTCAACAACAAGCCTGTATTTTTTTTCAGATACAGTCAGGAGCTGGTTTTTTTCATCGACCTCCTTCTTTGATGCACGCAGTTTCTGCCCGGTTATTTCGTGTTCTTCGATTTCATTTTTAAGAGAAAGGTTGGCCTCAACATATTCCCGGGTCCTTTCGACTACCATGGTTTCAAGAATCTCATTGGTCTTAAGCAGCATCCTCCCTATGCGCCTGCCGTAGAAGATTATCAGGGATATAAATAGTATTGATGAAAGTACGACAATAATAATATAGCGTGTTCTTATTATTATACTCCGGGTGCTGCCGGTTTTTTCGATTGATCGGGCAATCAGGGTAAGTGATTCGATGAGTGCATTTTCCCTGCCCCTGGTTATTTTAATCTTTTCAGCAATATTTCTGAATCCGTTGCTCTCCATGTCTGCTATATGATTGGAGAATTCCAGTGTCATTTTTTTGTGGGCAACACGCAGAGTTTCAATTTTTTCAGGGATTTCGTCACCGATAGAATTCTGCAGCCTGATATTAAAAAGCAGGTTCTGGAAGTGCTCTGAATTCTGTGAAAATTCAAGGAAGCTGTTCTGGAACTCCGGGTACCTGCCGTCAGAAAGAAGTATTTTTTCCCATGCTTTTACCTGTTCGTGCAGCGCAACCTGCGCGCTGCGTGCCAGGTTGATTCCAGTGTAGTTTTCAGACAGGTCGCCCGAAATGCCGAATACTGAATACAGGCCCAGCATGGAATTAATAATAAACAATATAAACAAACCAGTCAGTCCACCGCTGATCAGAATGTAGGTTTCACTGGCACTGCTGCTGAAAAATGTTTTTATAAACGAAAAATATTTTAGTCTTTTCATACCCTAATCCGGCGTTTTATGGTGAATATAAACCGGGCCGGATTTATATTTAATAAGGTTATTGTTTAAATAATATTAAAAAACGAACACACCGGTACATATCAGTCCAGATTCATGTTGTGTATCAGTCTCATCTGGCCCTGATGGTTTTGCAAACAGCCGATAAATCATTATTTATAAAATCTTAACATCCTCTTTATCAAATCTAAAAACAGCTGGTTTATGTTCCCGTGTGAACAAAGGGTAATGAGGCGTACGCGTAATTATCACATTACTGTTGTTATGCTGAATGCCACTGTTCATAATATTATAATAAAATACAGGAGCATTACAAATGAAGAGATTTTTTGTAGTCTTAATGGCTCTTCTCTTTGCCGGAAGCGCTTTCGCGCAGGAGGTTAAGACAGAGGAGAAAAAAGGGCCGGAATTTTCCTACGGTTTAAAGGGCGCTATATTCGGTGTTACAGGCGTGAACGACGACCTGGCGTATGATTATTCACACATCAGGGTAAGGCCGTCTTTAAATGTCACAAATGGAAATATCAAGGGTGTGCTTACATTCGAGATAGACCAGGATTTCGGTAAAGGTGACGCGGTTAAGAATGCTGATCCGGGTACTGATAACCTGGCAGTTGAAGTAAAGCATGCTTATCTTGATGCCAAAGATGTAATTATCCCCGGACTTACACTTATGGGCGGTCTTAACGAATACAGCTTCCCGCTTGTTGTAAAGAACGACTTCGCGCTTGTAAGGGCGGGCTTTGACTTCGGAATGGGTAAAGTATTCGTAAGCTACATAGCTGTTGAAGAGCAGGATGTAATTGAAAATACAGCTGCTGATGCTGAAGATGCTGATGACGTTGATGTATACGCGGTAGACCTTCCCCTTAAGTTTGACGCAATCAGCGTAAGGCCCGGCCTTCTTTACATTGTGGGCGGAGACCAGTCAACTTATGCTGAAACCGGCCTTACAAACGTTGCTCTTAATGTAAGCGGCGACATGGGCATGGTAGTATTCAACGTATCAGGCGCGTACCTTACAGGTGATACAAATGCGACCAATACTGCTGCAGCATATGCTGTTGACGTGAATGTTGACGTGAAACCTGTAGAGGGCATCAAGGTCGGCGCGTTCTTCACAATGGGGTCAGGCGACGATGATGCAGCTGATGATGAAGAGAAGAATTATTTCGGCATCATGAATACATTCCTTGGTGACAATTCAAACAATCCATTCGCTGCGAACGGAAAAACAAATTCAGGCGCGCCTGACGGAAGGCTCTTCCTTTTTGAAAATGCATCAGCAGCAAGTAATGGCGGAGTAAACTACTTTGATGCAATGGATAACCAGAATGGCTACATGTCTTATGGACTTTATGTAGAAGCTAAAATGGATAAGCTTGCACTCTTTGCACAGTTCGGCATGGCAAACCTTGTTGAAGATAATGCTGCAGGCGACACAGCCATAGGTTCTGAGATCGACCTGAGGGCATCATACACAATCGGATCCAAAACAGACCTTTTTGTTGAAGCTGCATACCTTGTCAGCGGTGATATCCTTGAAGAGAACGCATACCAGGGAATTCTTGGTGTAACAACAAGCCTCTAGAAAATAAAATTTTCTCCTATTACACTTGAAGGGCTGCCCTCGCGGGCAGCCCATTTTCTTTCATGTAACTTTATGTAGCCTGTTCATCAGTCCTTAATGCTTTTAGTCACCCTGTACTGGTTGTACCCGCCTGAAAGGTTATAGACCTCGCTGAATCCTGAATTTAAAAGAAGGTTCTGCGCCGCGTTACCCGTTGTGCCCTTGTTGCAGTGTGTAACGTACTTACTGTTTTTGTCCAGTTCGCCCAGCCTTTCTTTAAGTTCCTCGTGCGGAATGCTGATCGCGCCTTCAATATGGCCTTTGTCGTAATCCGTTTTACTGCGGACATCAATTACGGTGTAGAGTTCGCGGTGCGCAATAAGTTCCCCGGCAGTGACAAGTCTGCGTCCGCGGTGCAGGGCATTGTCAAGTATCATGCCGCTGTACATTACGGGGTCCTTGGTTGTTGCAAAGGGCGGGGCGTACGCAAGGTCAAGGTGAAAGAGATCGCTTACCTTCGCGCCGAAGGTCATTGCACTTACAAAAACGTCAATCCTCTTATCAACACCATCTTTGCCCACTATCTGTACACCGAGTATCCTCTCGCTGCTCCGCTCTACAATGCATTTAATTACAAGTTCGCTGCTCTCTTTAAGGTATTTGCTTATGTTCTCCTTGATGTTGTGGCTTGCAATGTAATCAATCCCCGCTTCAGCAGCCTCTTTTTCACTTATGCCTGTCTGTGCGACGCCAAGACCGAAAGTTCTGAATATGCCCGTGCCTGCCACACCCCTGAATGAAAGGGATCCCCCTGTAATTACGTCGCCTGCAATGCGGCCCATTTTGTTTGCAGTGGAACCGAGCGGCCTGTAGATGTATTCGCCTGTTACAGTGGATTTAACCTCGCAGCAGTCACCAACTGCATATACACCGGGAATTGATGTTTCCATTTTATCATCTACAATTATACCGCCATGTGTACCCGTTGTCATTCCGGAACCCTTAACCAGTTCTGTGTTGGGGCGGACTCCTGCAGCAACGATAATCATCTCTGTTTCAATTACGCTTCCGCTGCCGGTGATTACCCTGGTGCCGCTGCCTGTTATCTCCTTCACTGTGTCGCCTGTGATCAGGTTCACGCCGTTTTTGTTAAGGTGCTCCTCAATGTAAACAGCCATGTCGCTGTCCATTGAGGGCATCACATGGTGCCCTGATTCAATTATTGTAACAGAGATCCCCTGCAGGCTGAGATTTTCGGCCATCTCAAGGCCTATGAATCCACCGCCTATAATAACTGCTTTGTCGGGCCTGCTGCCGGATATAAACTTTTTAATGCTGTCGGCATTCCTTACGTTGCGCACTGGAAAAACATAGCTGCTCTCTATGCCGCTGATATCGGGCATGACAGGGGATGCGCCTGTTGCTATCACCAGCCTGTCGTAGCTGTCTGTAAATTCTTCACCCGTGGCAAGGTTCAACACCTTGAGGGTCTTTCCTGTAAAATATATTGAGTTAACCCTGTGCCCGGTGAATATATCTATGTTGAACCTTTTTTTAAACCAGGCTGCATTACGCGGAGTCAGGTCCTCCCGTGTTATATAATCTTCACCAATATAATACGGCAGCCCGCATCCCGAGTATGAAATGTCGCTGTCCATGTCATAGATTACAATTTCATTCTCTTCGCTGTTTCTCCTGGCCTTGGCCGCTGCAGATGTCCCGCCTGCCACTGATCCTATTATTACTATTCTCATAACTGTTCCTTTTCAGAGTTGTATTGCCAATACATTCAATTAAACATAATGCTTATAATATGAAAAGAGCCATTATTACAAGACGCTGATATAAATTTTTTATGAATATTGAATCACCATTTTTCACACATTATTTACAATTTCTTTATTATTTCTTTAAGATTTAGCATATTATAAACTCATATAAACAGGCTCGCACAGGCAACTGCCGGTGTTAATGCATGAAGTTTATAAAATGCTTTAAGGGGCACACAGGGAATATGGCGATAAAGGTAAAAAAGCACAGCAGTATAATCGTGGATGTTATTGTTGAAAAATTCTTTTATATAATAGGTTTTTCATCCCTGCTGGTACTGCTTACAATAATGGTTTTCCTGATCAAGGAGGGCGTACCTCTTTTTACCGAGATAAACATCTCAGATTTTATTACGGGTAAGGAGTGGTACCCCACAAGTAATAATCCAAGATACGGGATAATGCCCCTGATTGTCTCTTCAATCTATATAACAATAATTGCCTCAATGATTGCAGTACCGTTAAGCCTCTCTGTGGCCATATATATTGCTGAGCTTGCGGGGAGCAGGATTAAAGAGATCATT
>JAAYBQ010000022.1 GCA_012730035.1 Spirochaetota bacterium | reverse complement strand
TTGTGATTGGTTCAACGAACGGCATTTAAATCCTCCATGCATTTTGTATTCAAAGTGCATCAGTTGCATTATTGACTGTGGACGATTGAAAAACTAATAAACAACTGATTTGAACATTAATCTTCAATATCATAATATTTGTACTGTGTTTTTATACTTATTGAAAATTCAATGATATAAATATTAACCCTGTCAAACACTAAAACTTGTATAGTCCCAAAAAACAGTCCGACCAGACTGAAATAATCAACCTAACCTGAACAAATCCCGGATTCCTTACAAGTACCGGCTTATACAAATAGGCGAACATCACCTATTCACATCTCACAAGACTATACCCCGTGCAGGTATCCTGATCCCCGCACAGGATTATTCATAAACCTCTACTTGTAATTAACTTTCATCTATTCCCCGGAATCCGTTTCCTCTGCAATCTCATCCTCTACCCATTTCCCATTATGGGCAACAGTCCCGTCAGCATTATACATAATCCCATTCCCGTGTTGTTTGCATTCTTTCCATTCCCCTATATATTTTGAACCATCAGCCCAGACCATGGTCCCCTGACCTTCAAAACAACCGTTCTTAAAACTTCCTGTATATTTAGTACCATCAAGGTATGTTAAAGTTCCTTTACCATCGGGCTGGTTACTGATCCATTGACCAGTATATTCAATACCGCGCTCGGACCACTTCATGGTACCTTTACCATGCCTTTGATTCATTTTCCAGTTACCGGTATATTTATCGCCATTTGCATAATAGAACGTTCCCTGGCCATGTTTCTGACTATTGACAAAATTGCCCACATACGTATCACCATCAGCATGACCCGACGCACTCTCCTCTTCTTTTTCAATGTAGGTAATTGATCCCTTGCCGTGCCATAAACCCTTTTTAAGCTGCCCCTCGTAACGGTAGTTGCCCCCTATCACAGTTCCGTAACCGTCATAAGGCTGCCAGTTTTTTATAACTCCGGTAAACGTTGAACCATCGGGATTTATTATTTTGCCTTTACCATTTGGTGCATCATCAACCCAGTAACAGATATACTTGGTGCCGTCTTCGCTCACGAATGTACCTTCACCATGACGCAGCCCGTTCTTCCAACGACCAACATATTTACCATCAGAATAAATTAACGTCCCCTGGCCGTTATCGCAGTTGCCGCTTACACACTGCGGGTATGCATCTGCAGCCAGTATCACAAGGAATAAAATAGAAAAAACAAATGATTTCATTAAACATCACCTCCGCGAATTAAAAAGTTTGGAACAATAATAACACAACAGGTATGACATATAGTGACCTATGCGTTTGTGTAGTAATGCACGTACCATGCGCAACAAATGGATTCCCGCCTTCGCGGGAATGACAGAAAGTATGCCCTCCGTGGCTCCAGCGCAGCGGGTGGTAAAATGCGTTAACTCCATGATTAAGCCTCACTCAATCTCTCTCACCTTAATATGATACTTAAAAGGTTTACCCGTAACATGCTCACTTATTTGCGACAGCAGCGCAATAACAACATGCACACAGAAAAGCAGAAAACCATAAAACAGATTTCTCCCTTCTAAATATTCTGTATCAACATAGTACCAGCACGGGATACCGTAAAACCAGGCGCTCCGTTTATTTTCAAACTTCACATCAATACTTATCTTATTCTTGCCAGCATCAAGACCCAGCCGTTCAATCTGATCGAGTACAGCAAGATGGCACTTATCGACGGCCCTGTCTTCAATAACAAAAAAATCATGTATTCCATCTATTTCATAGCGCACTATACATTTCATGATTCACCCGCTTCAAACAAACGTAATATCATAATCATCAGCCTTCTTTTTCCAGTTAAACTTCTTTACCAGTTCACCAAGATGCGCATCAATGCTCAGGTCGGTTCTATCAGAGTACCAGCCCAGGTAGAGGTATGAATTATAATCGGGATGATCCGAATGAACCCCCTTCCGGCATTCCAGTTTGGCAATCCAGTAAAACCGTGGCAACGGGCATTCCTTCGGCTTGATTACAAACAGCGGTTTGCCTTTCTCCACTACACGTGAAAATTGTTCCTTCGGATTTTCAAGTATATGGCTGCTGTATGCTACAGCCGAGCCCATAATCAATCCCTCATAGGTACCATTGACCGCGAAGTTCATAAGAGAAACTTCATAGCCGTCTTTAGTTTTATATGTCTTCATGTTATTGCACCATCCTGTTTTCTTTGTTTAAAATTTAATTATCAAATCCCCCTGTCGCTGTCGCGACATCCCCCTTTATTAAAGGGGGTACGGCAATCTCACCTCCCCTTCACCTCGTCAAAGAAATCCCTGAACATCTCCCGGACCCATGCCCCGGCGACAAGGCTAAGGTATATGCCGTACCACCAGCAGCCCATTTTAAAGAACCAGTAAATAAGTACAGGTAAAGCGCTTACCATATAGATAAAAATAAAAAGTTCAGGGTTGATATAATCCCCCAGCCTCCCCTTTTTATACAGCCCGTATAACGCGAAAACCACCGGCACCAGCCAGACCGCGAGGAACCAGTAGTTGCCCATGTAAACCTGCACGCCCGTTGTCACTGTAAAAAATGTACCCAGCAGAATGCTGACAGATTCAGACTTTGTAATCCTTACGCGTACCTCATCTTCATGAACCTTATCCATAACCGCACCTCAGCGAATTAAAAAGTATGGAACAATAATAACACAACAGGTATGACACACAGTGTCTTATACGTTTGTGTAGTAATGACCGTACCAGACGTAATAAAACATATCCATTCACAGGGATGGTCAGGATATACAGGATAAGTGGATATACTTTTCTAATCCTGAACATCCTGT
>JAAYBQ010000021.1 GCA_012730035.1 Spirochaetota bacterium | reverse complement strand
TCTGCGAGAGACCCGTTAAGTCCAGGTGCCAGCCTGTACCATGCATAACCGATGGATCTCCCACAAGGGGACTTCCGAAGGTCGCCCGTCTTCACGGGGATGACAAATTCATTACCCTTTGCGCCTTAGCGGCTTTGCGAGAGACCAGTTAAGTTCATAAACCCCCACCGGGGGTGGCAGGATGAAGTACATGTATTACTACAGGAACACTCTGCCGGGGGCGTTAAGCCCAGGTGACAGCCTGTGTAGAAAAATCATTCATTCCCGGAAATAGATTTTATCAACTCCATCTCTTTTTTCAGAATTGAATTAATAATACTATCAACAGAGGTGTTCTTTTTAACCGCTGCATTTATATAAAAATCCTTTACGGATTTATCAAGATAAACCGGTATTTCAATTTTACCTGCTTCAGTATAAAACTTACCTTTTATTCCCTTTGAAAAATCATATTCTTTTTTCATTTTGAACCTTTCCTGGCTTTATAATAATCAGCCGTTTCTTTATCAGTTGCCTTGCGTGCTGAAATGATACGTACGACTTCCTTATTTTTAATATATATTCTATCAGTATGTATTACGACCAAAACATTCCCTCCCGGTATTAAACCTATAGTAATCCATCTATCCTCAAGGTCTGAATGCCCGTCGTCAAAAATTGATAATGCATCCCTGTCGGTAAAAACATATACAGCCTGTTCAAAGGAGATACCATGCTTCCTGATATTGCTGCTGTTTTTTGAAGGATCCCATTCGAATAACATGAATTACACTCTTAAATAAGATTATTATAACATAAACATATAATGAAATAATGCAATTAAAAAATTCCTCCGTGGCTCCAGCGCGCAGCGGGTGGTGAAATGTGTTAAGTAAAAAATCATACTATTATAATCTTGACATGGTAACTTTCATTTGTAATATAAATCAAATAAACAAAACTAACGGGAGCATATAATGGCTGAAAGGATTACATGGGAAGAAATGAAAACCAGGTACCCTGGTGAATGGCTCATGATAACCGATTACGATCTTGATCAATCAGGCCGTTTAAAAACAGGGATTGTAAGCAGCCATTCCAGAAACAAAACAGATATCTATTCCAGACCCGCTGATACAAAAACAATAGCATTCCGGTACACAGGTGAATCTGATTTTTCAGGTCTAAGATGCCATGCAGGCCACTGAAACCTCTTTTGATACAACCAGGCACCATATACATCTTGAAGTGACCGTTGTTAAAAATGATACAGAGTACAGTGTAGATGCGATTCTTGATACCGGGGCACCAATAACTGAATTCTCCGACCAGTTCCTTGTATTTACAGGATTTATGGATTTACCTGAAAATGATATAAAAATCAGGCAAGGACTGCAGAGTCAAAAATATAACCGGCTATTGCTTCCCGAAACAAAGATATGTGGACATACCCTCAAAAATTTTAATATATGCGTTTCCCGTTTTGAAGATACCTGGGGAATTGATGCACTGATTGGACTTGATTTATTCAGACTGTTTAAAGTTGAAATAGATTATTCCAGTGGAAAAATTATAACATCACAGCTTTAACAGATTGTCCATGAATACAGACACGACATGCATCAACCCGTACCATGGCCCCCAGCCGATAAACTTATCCCTGTTAATAAACTTTCATCGGCGTCCCCCTATCACTGGGGGTTACGTGATACTTTATGAATCACATAAAAAACAAATCCTTTCTCCGCGTCCAGTTCGACAGGCTCACTGCATCGCTCTGCGACTCTGCGTGAGATATTCCTTTAATTCTTTCCCTCCTTTGCGCCTTAGCGGCTTTGCGAGAGACATGTTAAGTCCAGGCTACTGCCCGTACCATGCGTAGCCGATGGATACCCGTCTTCACGGGTATGACAAATTCATTACCCTTTGCGTCTTAGCGGCTTTGCGAGAGACTTACTACAATCCTTTCTCCGTGCCCAGTTCGACAGGCTCACTGCATAGCTCTGTGACTCTGTGGCAAATTCGTTATTTTTTTATATCACGGTTTAACCCTGTAAAAATCAGTCTTGCAGCCCGTGCAGCGGTAAAGGGGATCATCATCGGTAATGCAGCATCCGCCCAGTATAAATCTGCCATCATCAACGTGCCTGTCCAGTTCAGTTGTAAACTCCGGAATGCCGTATATGTAATTTGCTATCCTCACAGACCCGCACACAGGGCATTTACCCGGTTTTTTTGCCACACGGATTATCTCTTTTTCCAATTTTTTCTCCATATTATTCATCAATATGATGAAGTTTATTCAATAAAAACAACTACTGAATGAATAATACCACAGGGGGTACGACACACAGTGTCTTATACGTTTGTGTAGTAATGACCGTACCAGACGTAATAAAACATATCCATTCACAGGGATGGTCAGGATATACAGGATAAGTGGATATACTTTTCTAATCCTGAACATCCTGT
>JAAYBQ010000210.1 GCA_012730035.1 Spirochaetota bacterium | reverse complement strand
CGGCACCGAGACAAACGATGTGGGCCTCACGGTCTTCAGGTCTTCAAGAAGCGTTGACATATCCCCGGCAAATGAAACTTTTGTGTTGCTGCTGATCGCCAGGTAGTAACCACCCATTCTTTCAAGGGCATGGGAGAGCGGCAGGAACGAGAGAAATTCATGTTTAATTGATAACTTGTTCCTGTAATGGTCATGGACCTGGCGCACGTTTGAAATCAGGTTTCCGTGTGTCAGCATCACACCCTTTGGGTCACCGGTTGTGCCCGATGTATATATAATAGTGGCCAGATCGTCGTGGCTGATTTTGTCCTGTGCTTCTGAAAGGTCTATCAGCGTAAGATGCCCTGAACCTTCAGATATGGCGCGGCTGAATGTAATCAACGAGGGATCGGCCCCTTCCGATTCGTCGAATATGACAATTTTTTCAAGGTGGGGGAGCCTGTCCTTGAGGGATAAAATTTTTGAGGCCTGTTCCATGTTCCCGGCAAAACATATCCTGGACGTGGAATGCGAGAGTATATAGAAGGCCTCGGATGCAGTGCAGGTTGAATATACCGGCACGTCTACAATCCCCGTAAGCAGAGATGCCATGTCGGTTACCCACCACTCGTACCGGGTTCCGGAAAAGATAGCTGCGCGGTCACCCCGGACGAGTCCTGAATGTATAAACCAGGCGGCCATGCAGTGTACCAGTTCACCCATTTCTCTCCACGAGATATCGTGGTAAACACTGTTTTTTCTGTATGCAACACAGGCCTCATCCGCGTTCTCCCTGGTCCTCTTTATAAAAATTTCACATACAGAATTTTCTGTGATTTCGTGGACCTCGGAATGTATCTTGCTGTTCATGGTATCTATACCGCTACTTCGGGATGTTCATCTCTGTCCGGTATTTTTTCGGGTATGTGTTTTTCACCGAAATCGGTTTCCTTTGCAAAACGGAAGCAGTTCCTTATAAAACGCCTGGTGTCGGGAAGTGAAATGCCCGATCCTTCGAGCGCTTTTCTGGTTGCCATGGTACAGTACTGAGGACTCATGTCCCAGACATAGGGCTCAAATGCGCTGAAGGTGCGTATAACCTTCTTGTAGAGCTTTGGCTTCACTCGCCTGAAGACCGGGCTGATAAGTGTGCGCCAGACCGATGCGGGGATCACCTTCGTATTTTTGCCGAACTCGTCTGTTACCAGGGGCAGAAGGGTTCTGAGCCTGACGTTCCCTTCGGGGCCTGCGGCAAGGGGGAAGCATCCGCCGATATTTTTTTCGTTATCCGAAATATGCAGAATAGCCTTTGCGACAAAGTCAACGGGAACTATGTCAAGGCGGGTTCTTGTGTTCAGGGGAATGGCAGGTATATTCCATGTTAGAAAAAGTTTGAGTATGGGGTAAATAACGTTTCTGGGTTTAGCCTTTCCGGATTCAGAGAGTCCCACAATAATTGAAGGACGGTAAATGATCACGGGCAGTTCATCCATGTTCCCGCGCAGAAATTTTTCAGCTTCATACTTGCTTCGTTCGTATGTGTTCTTGAACCCGTATTTCGAGGTAAGGTCATGTTCTTTTGCGATCCCCCTGCGTCTGCCTGCCACGAAGCATGTTCCCACATACGCCAGGTGCGAAAACTCCCTGTTTTTTGAATGACAGTTTTTAGCAAAGGCCACAATATTTTTTGTGCCGCCGACATTGGTTTTTCGTATGGCCTCGATAGTCTGGTTAAACCGCACATCGGCAGCGCTATGTATAATGTGTGTGACCTCACTGCTAAGGCGTTCATAGGTTTCAGCGTCCATGCCCAGGTTTTCACTTCCCAGGTCACCCTCCATGGCAATGATCGAACCGGTATCACTAATTCCGCTTTCGGCGCAGATCTTTTTAAGCCGTTCGTCCGGTGTACCCGATTTGTTACCTCGTATCATGCAGTAAATGCGGTTATCACTGTTTTTTGAGAGAAGAACCATAATCTCCTCACCCAGAAATCCCGTTACGCCTGTTATAAAATATACTTTTTTCATAAAATACCCTGATATCTAAAATTAAAAAACCGACTGGTCGGTATTTAATTGGCAAATAGGGTAAAATGTCAATAAAGTTTATTTTAAATTCAGGTAAATAAATCGGAACTGGGGTCAGAGCCCTTATTTATATATGTCATCAGCGTACGAATGATTAACTTTAACTTGACAAAACATTAAATTTGAAGAATCAATTAGTTACTTGAGTCTGAATTAGACATGAATATTCCCATATTCTGCCAGCTGGCAGGGTTACTGCAAACCTGTCAGGAAATTTTATAATGGAGTGCTTTATATTATGAAAAAAATTATTCTGACAGTATCAGTTTTTTTACTTTCGCAGGCATTCTCAACAGGCTGCTGCATGCAGAGCTGTATTGACACGATGATGAGTATCAACTATGGACCCATAACAGTCATACTTAACAAGAAGTTTGACCAGTCTAAAATTAAACGCATTGCCGCGTTCCCCTTTGATGACAGTGGATACTCAGGTTTTGATAAAGGAAGCGGAGGGACTGTGTCAGACTGGTTTGCCGTTGAACTGCTCAAAACGGGTTATTATGAAGTCATAGAAAGAAACCAGGTTGAAAAGATTTTGAAGGAGCAGATGCTCCAGCAGACCGGAATTGTTGATGTTGATACTGCAGTTAAAGCCGGGCGAATACTCGGTGTGCAGGGTCTGCTCATGGGGTCTGCGGGCGGTACAACTAATTCGTTTACAGTTGTGGTCAAACTGATAGATGTTGAAACCGGTAATACTGCATGGTCCGTTGTCTACGAAACCAATCATCCCAAAAGGGCTGTGCCCAAACTGAAACTTGAGCTGGACAAGTACTACGCTGAAAAATCAGGGCAGACTGTAAAGTAGCATAAATTATATGTTTTCGCCCGCCTGCTTTCCCGAACCTGGAGTAAAAGCGGCAGGCGCCTGATCTCTATTTCTCGATTATATCCCTGGTTTTCTCAACAGAAAATTTCACAAGAAAGAGTTTTTTCTCTGAACTTTCAGCGCTGTGATGTTTTCTGTACTTTTCAATTTCAGCCGGGTTATCGGTCTCGCCGGTTTTTTCCAGGTATATTCTTATACCCTTTGACTTTGATCCATCCTCGAGAAAAATGTAAGCTGCCCGTGGATTGCTTTCAAGGTTGGCATGGCTTACGCGGTCGTTCATTATGAGTGCAAAAACGTCACCCTCAATAAAATGGGGTTTGCCGTAGACTGCGGCGTTTACATTCCCCTCGCTGTCGCATGTAGAGAGTATTGCAAGCCCCGAGGTGTTTTCAAAGTATTTTTTAATTTCAGCATTATTCATATCAGTCTCCATTTTTATAAAGTTATGTTAGTGTTAATTCCTAAGCGATTCTGCGGAATAAAGTCTCTGTCCCCCGGCAAAAATATTATTATACGGAGATAATTCCCTATTTATGTTACAGCAATATCCCGGGTTACGGTATTAAATTTCAGTGTATGTATCCTGATCAGCTGTCCAGGGTCTCGCGAACCTTGCGAGCCAGGTCATTCATTGTGAAGGGTTTATGAATAAAATGCACACCCTCGTCCAGTACACCATGCTGAACTATGACGTTTGCGGTGTAGCCGGAGATGTATAAAACTTTCAGGTCGTTCCTCATAGAGAGTATCTGGATAGAGAGCTCTCGGCCGTTCATGCCCGGCATGATAACATCAGTAAGAAGCAGGTCTATTTTTTCAGGGTACTCGGCTGCCATGTTCAGGGCATGTTCCGGAGATGGGGCGGGGAGTACTTTGTACCCGAATTCCTCGAGCATAGAAACTGCGATCTCCATAATCATAGGTTCATCTTCCACAAGAAGAATGGTTTCCTGCCCTTTTGAAAAAGGTTTTTCTGCGGCAACGGTCAGATTTTCTTCGTGCGTGCCTTCGACTCTTGGAAGGTATATGCGGAAAGTTGTTCCGATGCCGGGCTCGCTGTACACGTTGATCAAACCTCTGTTCTGCCTGACTATTCCATAGATAGTAGCCAGGCCCAGGCCCGTTCCTTTACCTATATCCTTGGTTGTGAAAAATGGTTCAAAGAGGTGCGAGCGGATTTCTGCATCCATGCCCGATCCATTGTCGCTTAAGGCAAGCATTACATATTCGCCCGGCACAAGGTCAGGGTTATCCTTGCTGCTGAAGATGTCCAGAATAACATTTTTTGTTTCGATGACTATGCGTCCGGTGTCGGATATAGCCTGCCTTGAGTTAACACAAAGGTTGGCGAGTATCTGGTCAATCTGGGTAGGATCCATTTTTACCGGCCATATTGTTTCACAGGGAATCCATGCAAGTTCGATGTCCTCGCCTATAAGACGTTTGAGCATTGTAAGTATTTTACCGATCGCATCGTTCAGGTCGAGTATCTCCGGGGTAATGGCCTGTTTGCGCGCAAATGAAAGCAGCTGCCGTGTCAGGTTTGCCGAGCGTTTTGCGGCTTTTTCGATCTCCTGCAGCCTGGGGTAAACGGGATGTTCAGGCGGGGTTTTCAGCAGGCCAATTTCTGCCTGGTTAAGTATAACGCTCAGCATGTTGTTAAAGTCATGGGCCACGCCCCCTGCCAGTCTGCCTATGGAGTCCATCTTCTGAGCCTGTGTAAGCTGAACCTGAAGTATCTCGCGTTCCTTCTCTTCCCGTTTGCGGTCTGTTATGTCGGTGTGAATTCCCACGAGTGCCGTGATTTTTCCCGAACTGTCCCTGCTGGCATAAGCCCGCAGGTCTATTTCTTTTATCTCGCGGTTCCTGGAATACATCTTTAATTCGCCTTTCCACTGCCCGCCGGACATTATTGTTCTGAAAATATCCTCGCCCTTCTTACGGTCAACATAAACCGAGACGGGAGGATTGTCTCCGACTTCTCCAAGCAGCTCGGTCATTGCCCTGTTCTGGTAATAGTGATGTCCGTCGGGTGTTGATATTCCGATTGCGTCTGTTGAGTTTTCAACCGACTCCCTGAAGATCATCAGATCGTCATCTGTTTTTTTTCTTTCGGTTATATCGCGCACATTTACTATAATTCCGTTAATCGCGGGATTATCCAGGTAGCTCTGTCCCACGGCCTCCAGGTGTACCCAGCCCTTTGTTTTATGAACGTGGCGGTACTGTGCCTGGAAGGTTCTGTCCGGGCGCTTTATGCATTCGCTGAAAACTTCCATCAGGTGACCGATGTCATCGGGGTGAATAAGCTTTTCCAGCGGAACCCTGCACTCATCTACGGTGTATCCTGTAATTTTTTCGGATGACGGGCTTATGTAGTTCTGTATACCGTCTGCCCCGATAATGACAAATGTATCACCTGAATTTTTGACCATGTACTCGAATTTTTTTTCACTCTCGACAAGTTTTTCTGTCTCTCTTTTTACTGCAGCACGTAGCCTGCGGTTCCAGACAAGCATGTGCAGTGCAAAAAGGGCTGCGACCGTGGGGAGAACCACAAATAATATCTTCAGCCAGGAGGGAATAAGCATTTCAGGGTCACGGTTGAACCACCTGTTCATTGCTTTATAGTAGACGCTGCCGGAATTTTTTTGCATCTCCGCCAGAGCTTTGTCAAATTCGGTTATTATATTCCGGTCAAAATCTTTTCTGAATGCGTAATAAAGCCCCTGGGGCCTTACAATTACGGGGCTTGGAACTATATTGTCCGGCCGGTCTGACGAGAAGTGGTAAAATCTGTTTCCGAAAAAGAGATCAGCTTTTCCGGACTGCACCGCCTCTGCCATGTCGGCATAGCCTTTAACGGTGATTATACGGCAGTCCAGCCGGAACTCTTTCATTAATTCATTTACCAGATACTGATGCTGGACTGAGTCCTTCATCACAGCAATTCGTTTGCCGTCAAGATCGCTGATTCTATAAATGCGCTGATCAGATTTTGAAAATGCCTGGATCCACGATTCAATGACGAATTTTCTGTTAAGCTGGAACCTGGAGGCCCTGTCCGTATTGTATGAGACATCCAGCATGGCGTCGATTTCACCCCGTTCAAGCTTTTTCAGATTCTCAGACCAGAAACCCGTGACGTATTCAATTTTAAAATCATTAACCCTGGCTATCTCGTCTGTGATATCAATAAAGAATCCTGCGGGGTGGCCATTTTGATCTATAAATACTTTTGGATTATTGAGATAAATGCCCATTCTGATTTTAACCGGTGAGCCGGCATCAAGGGGAACAATTATCAATAACGTTATCAATGTAAAAATTTTTTTCATTTTTCAATGTCCGGTGCCGGGTATAATAATATAATTATATATAATTTATTCTGAATTTTCCATAAAATAGAAAATAATTCCGGGCATAAATTTTATTGAAAGTTTCCGTGGATAGTGGCATCATAGGTATGAACAGAACCATCCGTAACAACGAGAGGGAGTATATGTCGACAAGAATAAAGGGGCTCTGTATTAAGACTGCTGGTTAAACTAACGGCAGATGTTCTGAGTATTCGGTTGCCGTGTGCCCGAACACAAAGAGTCGTGCTTTATAGCGCCTCTGGCTTGGCGTTCGAGTGGACCGCTGCTACTCTGGCTGCTGAAAGTTCTCCGGCTGTTATTCCTATCTTTTGACCCGTCATAAATTCAACATTCCTGACCAGGGCCATGGCGTCAAGGCCGTACTCTTTAATTAAATATTCTTTGCTCGCGCCATGCAGAAATGTGTCATTAATTCCAATATTGAGCAGCCTTTTATTTATGCACAGCCCGGCCATTCTTTCGGCAATAATAGTCCCGAGTCCCCCAACAACTGTGTGGTTTTCCATCGTCACAGCTCCGTAAGTCGATGAGGCAATTGCGTCCATTATCTCCATGTCGTTAAACGGCTTCAGCGTGGTAACGTGAAAGTGGGTTATTGAAATTCCTGCATCATTCAGTAGTCCTGTTGCACGCATAGCCTCCTCCGTGCATATTCCCGAGGTGATAAGAACAATGTCCTTACCCTGTGACAGCCTGCGTGATCTGCCCACTATGACAGGTTCTGACGGATCAAAGAGCCTGCGGATTTCGCCGCGGAGCATGCGAACGTATACCGGCCCGGGTACAGACATGGCCGCGTCCAGTATGGACTCGACATCAGTCGCGTCGCCTGTTTCAAGAATGGTCATGTTGGGAAGAGCCCTCATCACTGCAATATCTTCGATAGCCTGATGTGTCGCACCGCCAGGAGTCATGATCCCGGGCAGGAAGCCGAACATTTTAACCGGAAGGTTCGGGTATGCAACGGACATGGCTATCTGGTCAAAGGCCCTGCGGTATATAAACACCGCGAAGGTGTGTATTAAGGGGATGTACCCCTCGCGCGCCATGCCACCTGCGAACGAGAGCATATTCTGTTCGGCAATACCCATTGAAAAGAACCTGTGCGGGTATGCTTCACGGAAGAGGTCAATCTCGGTCGAGCTTGTCAGGTCTGCCGATAACACGACAATTTCCGGTTTGTCCTTTGCCCATGACACAATGTTCCTTGCGTGGACGCGTGAAGGGTAGGGGCTTTCGTTTTTCTTTTCGGGTGGTGTTAGTGTTCTGTTGTTGAAGTCCGCAAGTTCTTTTTTCTCTTCAAAATTTGAAAAACGCACATAGTGGAACTTGGGATCGCGCCTGCGCAGAATGTCTATTCCCCGCGTCGGATCCGTATCGCAGAGCACGCATACAGGTTTTTCATTATCGCGGGGCGCGGTGCCTGTGCGTACCAGCGCGTCTATGTCGTGGCCGTTTATGCGGTATGTTCTGATCCCGAATGCTTCGAGCCGTTTGTCAAGCGGCTCTATGTTCATCACCTCTGTCATTCTTCCGTCGCACTGGTAGCCGTTAACGTCAACATATATGAGTATATTGTTCAGTTTGTGGAATGCCGCAGCCTGAAGAGCCTCCCAGGTCTGGCCTATCTGGAATTCTCCGTCTGACATAAATAGAACTACCCGTCCCTTTTCGCCTTTGAGTTTTCTCGCCATGGCTATGCCGAATCCCTGGCTTATTCCCTGTCCAAGGGAACCGGACATTATTTCCATCCCGGGTGAATGTTCCGCCCCGATCATCTCTACTATGCTGCCGTCCCTGTTGAACTGTTCAAGTCCCCTCTCATCCATGCGCCCGGCCTCTATGAGCGCGGCATAGAGCACAAGTGAATACTGCGAAGGAGATAGTATGAACCTGTCGTAACCGGGGGATTTTTCTCCGTTAAAGTACGAACCGTTTTTGTAGGAACTGTTTGCCGGTCCCGGCACGCCTGGAAATTTTTCCGGTACAACAGGGGCTGCCACGGGCCCCAGTTCAAGTATCCTGCCATAGAGGCTGGCCAGTATCTCTGCGGAGGAACATGCCTGGCTGAGGTAGCCTCCATCGTTGCTGATAGTATGTTCCAGTACACGGCTGCGGATTCCGCCTGCCATTTTTTCTATGTGAGTTTTCCAGTCTTTCAATCCTAAACTCCGGGTGGTCTGTTGTTGCGAATAGCATAAATCTATCTGTTCTGTATGCAAGTATTTTATTCAACATGCCGGGGCGGGAAAATATACGTAAAATGAGGCGGATAATGCGGGAAAATAAAAAAAAGAATGTTATATCTGCCTATTGACTTGGTTTCATAATATATGTTAATTATTATAAAAAAAGAGCAATCTCCGGGGAAAGGGCCAATATTTTGGAAGATTCAGGCAAAGAGATACAGGTCTACGTTATTGACGACCAGCTGCTTATTTGTGATATATTATGCGAAATGATCAAGACTATAAGTGGTCTGTCTCTTGTCGGAGGCTCTACCAGTGGAATAGAAGCACTTGAAAAGATGTGCCGCAAAAAACCGGACATTGCCCTTATTGATCTCAAGCTGAGGGATGAAAACGGTTTTGAGCTTGTACGGACAATAAAAGAGAGGATACCCGGAATTAAAATATTGATTCTATCGGGTTACTTCAATGCTACACTGGTAGGCCAGGCGGTCAAGTACGGCGCTTCGGGTTACCTCACAAAGAATCTCAAGATTGATGAGATCTCTCTTGCGATCAAAACTATCTGGACCAATACCTCTTTTTATCTCCCTGAAGACTGCGGGGTTAACCTTGACGATGTGATGATGGAGCAGAGACTATATCCCGGCCAGTATGCTGTTACAAGAAGGGAAATGGAAATACTTATGCTTATCGCAAGGGAGTTTTCCACTAAAGAGATTTCCGAAAAGCTCGGTATAAGCGAGAAAACCGTAAGAAACCATAAATCACATATTATGCAGAAGCTTAATATCAAGAGTGATGCAGGGCTTGTTAAGTACGCCTACCACATGGCATTCATTTAGCAGGGGATTCTTGACCGCAGTTGAACAAACTGATCCTGTAAAAGAATTCAGTAACTTCAAGGGCACGCGTTAAATCAATCATTGTAACCGGTTTATTCATAAATGAAATCATGCAGTTTTTGAGTTCGGAGCTGAATACGCCTGATGGGAATCTTGCTGAGCCGCTTATTAAAATCACCGGAGTACCGGGCTGCCTGTCGCACACACTGCTTATCAGTTCAAATCCATTCATGCCCGGCATGTCATAATCGGAAATCAGAAGGTCGTATCCGTTGTTTCCCATAGAGTCAAGCGCATCCAGGGGTGATGTATACTGGTCAGTCCTGTACCCCAGCAGATCAAGCATAGAGCTGTATGTCTCAATTATGTGGGGATCATCATCCACGATAAGGATATTTTCTATTGCGCCGGCATTGTTAATGTGGTTAATAAATTCAGGCATCCTGGAT
>JAAYBQ010000209.1 GCA_012730035.1 Spirochaetota bacterium | reverse complement strand
CGGTGAGTACCCCAATTGCAGGGTAAGTGAGGACAAGTGGGTAGATTATTACGCATCGTGTATTAACGATATTTACAATTCTATTGAAAGAAAAGTTCTTACCATGAAAAAATAACTTCAGTATATAATCTACCGGAAGAACATGCCAATATCAACTCAAGACATATGTTCTTCCGGTAACCTGCTGTAAAACTGTATTAATTATTCACCCTGTTGCTGGTTAAAACTGATTCTTACAGCTAAGAATTTTATTAAAATCATGCAATATACAGCATACCCTTCCGTTGGTCCACTTTAAACTACCCGGATTATAAAAGTCTTTTAAAACCTCAAATTTTATTTCTTGACACCGGTTACCATCTCTTTAAAAAAATATAATAATTTATTCTGTTATACGGCGGGAATTATGCATCTTACAAAAACTTTACCCTTTGACAAAAAGAAGATAGACGAGATTATAAAAATCCACCCCACCCCCTTTCATGTTTATGATGAAAAGGGGATCAGGGATAACGCAAAACGCCTTACAGAGGCGTTTTCATGGGCGCCCGGCTTCAGGGAATACTTTGCTGTTAAGGCCAATCCCAATCCATACATTGTTAAAGTAATGCGTGAAGAGGGATTCGGCGCGGACTGCAGTTCGCTGCCCGAACTTATGCTGGCCGAAAAAGCAGGCATAAAAGGCGAGATGATAATGCTCACATCGAACGATACCCCTGTATCGGAATTTGAATACGCAAAAAAGCTCGGCGCTATCCTGAACCTCGACGACATTACTCACATTGACTTTGTCGATTCAAACATAGGTCTGCCTGAAGTTATCTCATTCAGGTATAACCCTGGCCCGCTTAAAGGGGGTAATGCAATAATCGGCGTACCCGAAGAGGCAAAGTACGGGCTTACACGCGATCAGCTTTTTGATGCATATAAGATTGTAAAACAGCGCGGAGTCAAACGCTTCGGCCTCCATACCATGATCGCCTCAAACGAACTGAACGCCGACTACTTTGTTGATACGGCCGAGATCCTCTTTGATCTGGTCTGCGACCTGAGCAAAACAATCGGCATAGACTTTGAGTTTGTCAACCTTGGCGGCGGCTTCGGAATACCATACAGGCCCGGCGACAAACCACTTGATCTTGAATACATTTCAGACAGAATACGCGGCGCGTACGTTGAAAAAATTGAGGCCCGCGGACTTAAACCTCTTCGTATATGCATGGAGAGCGGAAGGCTCATGACCGGCCCGTACGGTTTTCTTGTTACAACGGCCATACACAAAAAAGAAATCTACAAGGACTACATCGGAGTCGATGCCTGTATGGCTGACCTTATGAGGCCGGCACTCTACGGCGCGTACCACCACATAACAGTACTGGGTAAAGAGAACGAAAACCAGATTAAGAGATACGATGTGACCGGTTCACTTTGTGAAAACAATGACAAGTTCGCCATTGACAGGATGCTTCCGGTTATTGAAAGGGGGGACATTCTTGTAATGCATGACACGGGCGCCCATGGCTACGCCATGGGCTTTAACTATAACGGCAAGCTCAGGTCAGCAGAATTCCTGCTTAAAGAGGACGGCTCTGTGCAGAAGATCAGGCGCGCCGAAACAGTTGACGACTACTTCGCGACACTTGACTTCAGCGGAATGTGACGGCGTTATTTACCGTCCATCTTCCTCTGCAGAATTTCCTTTATAAGCGCGCCATCAGCCTTACCCTTAAGTTCCCTGGCAGCCATACCCATAATCCTGCCAAAATCCTTCTGCGACACTTCGCCGGCCTCTGATAGAATACTTACCACGACCTTTTCTATTTCTTCCGGCCCAAGCTGTTCAGGCAGGTACTCCTCGATAATTTTAAGCTCTCCCGTCTCTACATCGACAAGATCCGTTCTGCCTGCAGCTTCAAATTCACGAATGGACTCTTTACGTCTCTTTGCGGCGCGTTTAATGACATCAAGTGCCTGCTCATCGGTTATATCCTTCCCGGTCTTTGCCTTTTCGTACATCATGTCCGACTTGAGCATCTTTAAAGTTCCGGAACGCACCTTATCCCCGGACTTAAGCGCGTCTTTCATATCACTTTCTATTTTTTGAAGAAGACTCATTGCATACCTCCATCTGTCAATAAGATACACCGGGCAATAATTTATGCAAATAATTTTTTATCATCTCTCTGAGCCATCACTTTTATTTGTTTCCCGCTTACCTGAGCAATACATTACCTCCATAGAATTCCGGTATGAAAAAATTTTTCAGGAGGAACTCTCATGGGAGGATTCAGAGAATACAGAAAATATGACGCGCTTGGACTTGCGTCACTGGTAAAAACAAAAAAGGTAAAGCCCTCGGAACTTTCCGAAGAAGCGATATCAAGGATAGAAAAAATCAATCCGGAAATAAACGCTGTAATCTATAAAATGTATAACGCAGCAGAAGAATTGAATGATAAAAAACCGCCCGCAGGAATATTCTCAGGTGTGCCATTTCTTGTTAAGGACATTATACATCAGGTCGCGGGTGTACCCTACACTGCGGGTTCGAGGTCACTAAAGAACTACGTACCGGCCGAAGACAGCGAGGTTACACGGCGCTATCGAAAGGCCGGGCTTGTTATTCTCGGCAAAACAAATCTTCCTGAATTCGGACTTATGGGCTACACCGAACCGCTGCTGCACGGCCCGTGCAGGAATCCCTGGGACACATCAAGAACACCCGGAGGTTCAAGCGGCGGATCAGCTGCTGCTGTTGCAGCGGGGATTGTTCCCATGGCATCGGCAAATGACGGCGGCGGATCAATCCGTATACCGGCAGCAAACTGCGGGCTATTCGGCATGAAAGCCTCAAGGGGACGGACACCTCTCGGACCGCGGACGGGAGAGGTTTGGCAGGGAGCCGCTGTCGAAGGCGTACTCAGCAGAAGCGTGCGCGACTCGGCCGCTGCACTTGATGAACTCTCACAGCCCGACCCTGGCGCCCCATACATCATACAGCCGCCCATCGCCCCTTATCTAAGGGAGATCAACAGAAAACCGGGAAAACTCAAAATAGCCTTCAGTTCGCGCTCCATGCTTGACAGTGACGTTCATCCTGAATGCGTACGTGCAGTTGAAGAGGCCGCGGACCTGTGCGTAAGCCTTGGCCATGTCGCAGAATATGACGAACCTGAACTTGACGGCAAAGCCATTGCATTTGCCTATATGATGCTATACATGGGCGAAGTTGCCGCAGACATAGAGATGACTGCGGAACTTACAGGGAAAATCCCGGGCAGAAAAAATTTTGAAGCGGTAACATGGTTCCTGGGGCTACTTGGACGGACATACAGCGCAGGAGATTTTGTCAGGGAGAAAAGATTATGGAACACCATAGCAAGATCGTTCAGTAACTTCTTTGAAAAATACGATATATTCCTTACACCTGTAACAGCATACCCGCCCTTAAAAATCGGGGAACTTCAGCCTAAACCAGCAGAGAAAAAAATGGTCAGCATTGTAAATACACTCGGACTCGGAAGAATAGTAAAGGCATCTGGAATGATAAGCTCGCTTGCGCAGGCCACTATGGAAAAATATCCCTTTACTCAGATTGCCAACATGGCCGGGCTGCCTGCAATGTCTGTTCCGCTTCATTGGACCCCGGAGGGACTGCCCTGCGGAGTACAGTTTATAGGACGGTTTGGAGATGAGGCCATGCTATTCAGGCTTGCCGCGCAGCTTGAGAAGGCAAAACCATGGTTCAGCAGGTGGCCTGAAATGTTATAAATGAAGAACATTTGTGAAAAACGGATATCCCCTGTAGTCACAACTCATTTAAAAATCGAAAAGTTCGAATTAACATGAATTCCATAAAGCTGGTCAGTCGATTATACGTGTTTTCTCCCTGCCACAAACAACTTCATTTATAATCCTGTCAAGATCGTGAAGTTCAACCGGTTTTGTCACGTACCCGTCAAAACCATACTCCTGGTCATAAAAATCACTTTCAGAATAACCGGTAAGCGCAATTACGGGTATGTCTCTGTTCACTCCGCGGACACCTTTGCGTATATTATTAAGAGTTTCCTCACCGCCCATATCGGGCATTTCAATATCAAGCAGAAGAAGATCGTAGCTGTTACGCTCAAGCTCGTCAAGTACCCGGAAGCCGTTTTCAACGATCATGTAGGAATGCCCCAGAATTGACATGTATTTTTCATATAACAGCCAGTTGGTAAACATATCTTCAGCAATAAGAATCTTCAGCTCACCACACCTTTCCATGGCGGGAACCTCCAAATTCATTGCGCCAATCTTCTCAGCGGGATCGGCCTTAACCATAGGCACGGTAAAAGTGAACCTGCTGCCTGTCCCGGGACTGCTTTCAACTTTTATAACACCACCCATCAGCTCAACAAGCTCCCTTGAAATTGCAAGCCCCAGCCCTGTTCCGCAATATTCTGATCTGCACCTGCCGTCAAGCTGCGTAAACCTGTCAAATATTGTGCCAAGCTTGTCGGCTGGTATCCCTGAACCGGTATCCAGAACTGAAAATTCCAGCAGGCACGAATCATCCTTAACGGATGTGTTCCTGCATGTCAATGTTATGTTACCACGCTCTGTAAACTTAATCGCGTTACTCAACAGGTTAATCAGCACCTGCCGTAACCTTGCCGGATCCCCCTTCACGGCTAAGGGAACGGTATCCTCAATCTCGAATTTCATTTCGAGAGTTCTTCTGTATATGGATGAATCCATCGCCCGCATCGTATTCCGGATAAGCTGATGTACGTTGAAAACCTCAAAGTTAAGAGTCATCCTGCATACTTCAATCTTCGAATAATCGAGAATATCATTTATAACAGTGAGCAGGTGATCCGCCGAATCTCTCGCGATGTTAAGGTATTCCTGCTTTTTATCTTCATCTTCAGAAAGCTGGCTCAGGTTGATCATCCCTTTTATTGAATTTAGCGGTGACCGGATTTCATGGCTCATGTTTGCAAGAAACACCGACTTAGCTCGCTCACCCTCTTCGGCCTTCTCTTTTGCCTTTAAAATTGCATTCTCAACGGTTTCAACAAAAAATGAAAAATACACTGCCACAAAAGCAATCGCGGCAAAATTGGCTGAAACATTAAAAAAATAAACAAGCCATTCGGGGATCACCGTAACCGGATAAACAGGATTTTCAACTTTGACATAAACATACTGCATGATAAAAAGAATTACTACTACAGAACCAAGAATGACACGAAGGCGTACCGATTTGCCGAAGAGAAAGATGTACAGAGAAATTATTAAAAAATATAAAGCAAATCCTGAATTCCAGCCGAACACCAGGATACAGAAAAATGAATGGTAGATTATCTCTGCAGTGAAGAGTACATATACTGTTTTATGTTTCCATTGTGAATTGAGATACAGGCAAAATGCATCAAGGAAGACGCACATCAGGTTATTATAGAAAGGAATATCCCGGTTCAGAAGATAGAATATTGGAATAAAGAGTGAATGACCGCAGAATGCAAAAATAAGAATTATTTTATTCAGTATATGGGATCTCTTTTCAAAAGGAGTCATCCATTCCTGTTCAGATGCAAAAAAATGCGGCAGCAGATTCATTCACCGATCCATTTAAGTGATATAGGCATGATTCAACCGGGTTCTAATATAGAACCTGATTTAGCAGATTCATCCCCAATTGTACAGTAAAAAATGATCAAAACCGACATTTATTTTTTATTGTCCAACAGGGCTTTTACCGGAGCGAGCCCTGTAACCGTGCCCTGCTCAATGGCCTTAAGTACAGAGCCCCCCCCGGTGAATATATAGTATTCAGGACTGTCGATAGCCGCAATATAAAGTCCAGGCAGCAGCCTTTTAAGCTCCTGCATTGTATCGCCGCCTCCATAAAGTTTGACAGCATCCCTGTTCTCGTCAATCAGCTGATCGAGAGCGATTGTTCCTTCGTTAAAGTGCGGAGTATAACCCATAACAGCATTAACAAATATTGTCCTGGCCCTGCCGAATATTTCATGTATATGCCGTTCGCTGAAACTTTCGGCAGCAACATCATAAACGTACCCCAGACTGTCGCCCGGCTTTAGTGAACGTATGTCAACCACACGCCACGAACCGTCGCGTCTTTCATCGGGAATATCAGACTCGACAATGTAGCCGGGCTCCACTATTTTGCCCGGATACTTTTCGGCAAATGCTGTGAACTTTCTGGCAAGTTCAAAGTCATCCTCCTCTATCCCTTTTATGCTAATGCCGTACTTTGCGCACAGATAGGCATTGTAGATAACTCCACCCAGCACAAGATAGTCAGCCTTCTGAATAAGGGCGTACAGCGGGTCAATTTTTGTATCAAACTTTGCGCCTGCCACAACCGCTAGAAACGGATTCGATGGTTCATAAATACGGTTAAGATTTTCAATCTCCTTCTGTAGAAGAAATCCGGCGTACGAAGGAAGGAATTTATTCACGCCCACAGTGGATGCATGGGCCTGCCATGAACCGAATGCGTCGTTCACAAATATATCCGCAAGACCGGCAAGCTGGTTGGCAAACCTTTCGGCTGTCTCATCCTTCGCCTCTTCGCCTGCAAACCATCTCGTGTTGGGCAGGTATATGCCGTCGATCTTATCTTCGCGCAGTTCCCGGATCATGTGATTGATTGATGTTTCAATGCCAGTATATCCGCGTTTTTCATCCATTGTGAATTCGGGGATTTTAAGTTTTATGTGAAGCTTCTGCTGTATGTAATCGACTATGGGCTTGACCGAAGTTTTCTCGCTTATGATTATTTCACCTGTCTTTTTGTTTCTGGGACGTCCAACATGAGTCATCAGGATCATCTTGCCGCCGCGGGCATTAATATGGTACATTGTTCCTATAGTAGCGTCGATCCGGTAGGGATCGTGTATCATTCCTGATTTCACAACATTGTGATCAACGCGCACAAGAACTATCTTTCCCTTGAGATCGGCATCCTGAATTAATGGAAGATTAATGCTGATTGTCATAAGTGTTTTCCCTGGCATGTAATTTATTTTAAATGTAATTGAACCTTGAGTAAATGGCAATATTTTTGTCTGCGTGCAGCTTCAATAATCCGCATAAAACACGAAAGTTTCATCAAGCTGTTCTGTATAATCAACTCACTTTAGTCCAAAAAAACTATTATCAGTAATTATTCCTAAAAATACTTTTTAGTGTAATATGCAATTCTATTCCTCTCGCTGCCTTCAACGACGGGAGGAATAGAACCTTTTACTCTGTAAATACTTACGAAATTAACTTTGAATTAATATCACAACATTATTGACAAAATTAGAATTTGTATCAATAATATTTTCTAAAAATCTTTTTAATGTAATATGGTAATCTGATGAATAAACATTCAATCCGTATTATCATTAAAAAAAGTGGGAGCACCGTATGAAGACAGCAGCCGTTCCTCAATCCATGATTAAACAGCTCATGAAGGCCCAGCAGAATGAATTAACAGAATATAACATATACATGAAGCTCGCCGAATCAATCAAAGATAAGCACAACAGCAATGTACTCCGTAAAATCGCCAGCGATGAAAAAGCACACAGCGAAGTCTGGAAAAAGTATACCGGTGTTGACGTAAAGCCCTCGCGATGGAAAATATTTAAATTCTTCTGGATCTCAAAAATCTTAGGCCTGACCTTCGGAATAAAGCTTATGGAGAACGGTGAAGAGGATGCGCAGATCAACTACGAGGCCATATCGGAATATGTAAAAGACGCAAAAAAAATAATTAAGGATGAAGAGGCGCATGAAAAACAACTGATAGCCCTAATCGAAGAGGAACGCCTGGACTATGTAGGATCCATTGTACTGGGCCTTAACGATGCGCTTGTTGAACTTACAGGAGCCCTTGCAGGACTTACCTTCGCGCTTCAGAACACAAAACTCATTGCGCTGGCCGGGCTAATTACAGGTGTAGCAGCGTCATTCTCCATGGCCGCAAGCGAGTACCTTTCTCAGCGCCACGAAGACGATGGTGAAGGCAACGCCCTGAAATCATCGCTCTATACAGGCATAGCATATATCTGCACAGTAATACTGCTGATTACCCCTTATCTTGTATTCAGTCATTTTATGGTATGCCTTGGCGCAACCCTGGCCATTGCTATTCTGATAATATTTTTCTTCAATTATTACATTGCAGTGGCAAAAGACCTCGATTTCAAAGAAAGGTTCTTCGAAATGGCATTCATAAGCCTGGGCGTGTCTGCAATAACTTTCCTCATTGGTGTGCTCATAAGGCAGTTTCTGAATATAGACGTTTAAGTTTCCATCCCGCTTCTATGAAAAGCATAAAAAAAGCTGCCCCTTTTGGAGCAGCTTTTTTTGACTTCTGTAAAATCCTGAATTATTCGAGAGGTGCGCCTGTAAAGATCGGGTCGCTTGCCTTGACCGGAGCGCCTTCGTTGAACTTGATGGCCCTTGCCCTTCCGAAAAATTTGGGGAACTCTGATCCAAGATAGAACTGTGATGAGAGTGTTTTACCTGTATAGAATGCCGCTTCGGCGTTATCATTAAGCAGCGCTTCCCTGTCAGCTCCCTTTGCATCACCAACAAGCTGTTTCATTTTAGGAATGGTGAGGGTCATTGACCATATATGACACCATGCTATTGCTATCATGTACATTGCTTCCTGAAGAGGAGTAGCGTGCATGAACAGGTTGAGAAACTTGCCCTCTGCCATCTGCTTTTTCAGCATCTCGATTATCTCGTCAAGCTCTTTGAGGCCCTCATTAAACAGATCAAGATATTTGTCTTCAACAATGCCTTTAGCCTGGGCAACAGTTTCATGCATTCTCCTGGTCATCGCCTTGTAGTTGAACTGGTCCTTGTTCATGAGGATCTTCCTCATTGTAAGGTCCATGGACTGGATACCGTTTGTTCCTTCCCATATTGCAAGGATCTTGGAATCGCTCATGTACCTGACGATCGGATAGTCTTTACAGTATCCGTATCCACCGTAGCACTGCATTGCCATGGATGTTATTTCAACACCCTTGTCCGTACAGCCAGCTTTACATATAGGTGTAAGGATTTCAACAAGGCCCTGAGCTTCAGCTTTTTCTGCTTCGTCTGAAGAAGCGTGTGTAATGTCAATGTTTTTAAACAGGAAGTAGCAGAGGATCCTCTGTCCTTCAAGGTGAGACTTCATCCACAGCAGCATCCTTTTTACGTCGGGGTGTTTGCTGATTGTTACAAGAGGTGCTTCGGGATTGAGCATCTGGGTAACATCAACGCCCTGCAGCCTGTTCTTGGTGTATGTTACTGAATGCATGTATGCGGCAGATGCATTTCCAAGTCCCTGCATTGCAACACCGTTACGCGCAAAGTTCATCATCTGGAACATAATCTTCATTCCCTGGCGCTCCTGTCCCATAAGGTAACCTATACAGTTACCATTGTCGCCGAATGCCAGCTGTGATGTTCCCTGGCCATGGATACCCATTTTGTGTTCAATACCTGTACAGACTACGTCATTGAACTCGCCAAGTGATCCGTCAGGATTGACCCTGTACTTGGGAACGATAAATATTGATATACCCTTTGTACCTTTGGGGTCACCTTCGATCCTTGCAAGAACAGGGTGAACCATGTTTTTATAGTAGTCATTCTCACCGGATGAGATGAATATTTTCTGTCCTGTTATCTTGTATGTTCCGTCAGGAAGTTTAACAGCTTTTGTTTTGAGATTACCAACGTCAGAACCGGCATCGGGTTCTGTAAGGCACATTGTTCCGCCCCACTCACCTGACATGATCTTGTCGCCATAGATTCTCTTCTGCTCTTCAGTACCGTGAGTAAAGAGCATTTCCATGCAGCCGTGTGAAAGTCCGGGATACATTGCAAAGCAGTAGTTTGCAGCGCATGCAAATTCGGTTGAAGCACACCCTATGAGGTTAGGCATACCCATACCGCCATCTTCAACATGGTCTGTAAGTCCCATGAAACCGCCAGCATAATACTGATCAAGTGCAGGTTTGAAAATTTCAGGAATTTTTACTTCCTTGGTAGCCGGGTCCCATTTAGCACCAACCTTGTCACCCTCTTCAGCTGTGGGGAATATTACCTCTACACACACCTGTTCGGCGAGGTCAATTGTTGCGTCAAATGTGTCGTGATCAAATTCTGCGAACGCAGGGTATTTAGTCATCTTGTCTACTTCTAGAAGTTCAAAAATAACAAATTTAACATCCCTGGTATCAACAAGTGAATTAAGCATGTGAGTCCTCCTTAATTATTTTTTCGTTTGTATATTTCAAACCGGCAGAACACGCCTTTAAGGAGAGGCTGTCACCCGACATAATACCAGGTTGTGTTTTACCAGTGAATTATCTGGTTTCAGAGAAAGTGTTGTATTTGTTACGATCAGAAAACCGGCTGAGTCTTCTATCAGTAAATAATGAACATATTATCCCGATCATTATGCGCTGATTAATAGTAATCGAGATATTTCTGTCAATAAAAAATGTTTTTTACAGGACATAATATCAAAAATTCTTGGCTACCATAGAAATATAAATTAGACACTAGAGTTCATAACCTTTAATTATAATCAGCCCGGAAGGAGAAAACGGATTATCCGTTTAAATTTTTGCAACTTTGCGCCTTTCATTACTGTTTCTTCTTACAGCCGGTCTGCACACATTTAAATTACATCCCTTTATCTGGTCATCCCGTGCTGAAATTCCGATATGACGAGGACAAACCATGAATTTTATTAAAAAAAGGGACTATCTTAAACTCATCAACAGAGAAAACTTTACGTCCCGGACATTACATAATCTGGCTGGAATTTTTTCTTCCATATTTCTCTTTACAAACAGCATAATCTGCGTGCCCCTGCTGATGCCTCCCGCCCTGTTGAAGCTGGTTCTGCCATTCGGACCGGTAAAAAAAATCTGTACCGGAATCAATATCATAATTTCCGTTATATGGATTTCAAACAATTCGTTCCTTTTTACAAGGGTACTGGGCCTTAAGATTGAAACAGATGGTGAACAGAAATTGTCCATGGATGAGTGGTATATGGTTATTTCTAACCACCAGTCCTGGATTGATATCATTGCGCTGCAGACTGTCTTTAACCGTAAAATTCCCTTTCTTAAGTTCTTTATTAAAAAAGAACTTATCTGGGTTCCTATTATGGGGGTTGCCTGGTGGGCCCTTGATTTCCCGTTTATGAAAAGATATTCACCGGGATTTTTAGCAAAAAATCCTCACCTGAAAGGGAAAGATATTGAAATCACAAAGAAAGCATGTGCAAAATTCAAGACACTGCCGGTTTCTATTATGAATTTTGTCGAAGGCACACGTTTTTCTGAAAATAAACATTACAGGCAAAAATCCCCGCATAAGAACCTTCTTAAACCGAAGGCAGGTGGAACGGGTTTTGTACTGACCATAATGGGAGAACAGCTTAACAGCATATTGGATATTACAATAAAATACACAGACAGTGACAAACGCTTCTGGAGTCTTCTCTGCGGAAGGACAAAGCCCTTAAAGATGCATATTGACAGAATACCCATGACTGATTTTTTCAGGGGGGACTATACAGCAGACCCTGTATTCCAGGAGAGGATTCAGAACTGGCTGAACGCTCTGTGGGAAAAGAAAGACAGGATGCTTGATGAAATGTAATAATTAATTCAAACTGACCTGCGATAAACTTACACGCCAGGAATCAAGACTATACTGAGTGAGGGGTACAAGCCATGAGCATGGCTTCCCGCGAAGCGGGAAGCCCGTTATTTAGATGCTACCAGTTCCCTGTCTCCAGGTAGTCCATGATACCCTTTGCTGCCTTGCGCCCTGCACCCATTGCCTGGATTACAGTTGCAGCGCCTGTTACGATGTCGCCGCCTGCGAACACACCCTTTACCGATGTCTTCATGGTGGACTCATCTGCAATGATGTTTCCCCACTTGTTGCATTTAAGGTCAGGCGCAGTCTTCTGCAGTATGGGATTTGACCCGTTACCTACCGCAATTATCGCAGCATCAATTTTTATGATAAATTCAGATCCTTTCTTTTCAACTGGTTTACGGCGCCCTGATTCGTCGGGCTCGCCAAGTTCCATGCGTATACACTCGACGCCGGTAAGCCTCCCGTTCTCATCGCCGATCAGTCGTACAGGGTTTGCCAGCAGGTCAAAAATAACTCCCTCCTCCTCTGCATGGTGGACCTCCTCCGCCCGGGCAGGCATCTCCTCTTTTGATCTTCTATACACAAGGTGCACCTCTTTGCTGCCCAGGCGCACAGCAGTACGCGCAGAATCCATTGCAACGTTTCCGCCGCCGAAAACCGCCATACTTACACCGCGTATAACCGGCGTGTCGTACTCCGGGAATTTATATGCCTTCATGAGGTTAACCCGCGTAAGGTACTCGTTAGCCGAATACACACCCTGCAGGTTCTCTCCGGGAATATTCAGAAACGACGGGAGGCCTGCACCCGTGGCAACAAATGCCGCATCAAACCTCTCCATAACATCAGCCAGGGTCTCCGAGAGTCCCACTACCCTGTTGTTTATAAACTCAACACCCATTGCGGCAAGGGCATCTATCTCATAGCTGACTATCTTCTTGGGGAGCCTGAACTCAGGGATGCCGTACACCAGGACTCCTCCCGGAGTATGCAGCGCCTCGTACACTGTAACGCTATACCCGGCCTTGGCACATTCGCCTGCCACAGTAAGTCCTGCAGGGCCTGAACCGATAACAGCAATCTTTTTATTTTTTGCAGCCGCCGGTACAGGTGCGGGCAGATGTTCCTTCTCCCGCTCATAGTCAGCCACAAAACCTTCAAGCTTACCGATGGCAACAGGTTCAAACTTTTTACCAAGTATACACTTTGCCTCGCACTGCGACTCCTGCGGACAGACCCTTCCGCAAACGGCCGGAAGCGAGTTGCTCTCCTTGATCACCTTTATCGCTTCGAGAAAGTTATCCGCTGCCACATGTACTATGAATCCAGGTATGTTTACATTTACAGGGCAACCCTCAACGCACTGCGGTTTTTTGCACTGAAGGCAGCGCGATGCTTCTATCTTTGCCATTTCAGGCGTAAATCCAAGGGGCACCTCGTTAAAATTGGTTCTTCTTATTTCCGGTTTCTGTTCAGGCATCTTCTGCCGTGGTGTTCTCTCATTCATGTGATTTTACCCCGTCAAGTCTGCATTTATGTTTGTGTGCATCGTACGATTGCTTTTCCTCATCATGATATGTCTTTAGCCTCAGGTTCAGGCTGTCAAAGTCAACCAGGTGGCCGTCAAATTCAGGGCCGTCTACGCAGGTGAATTTTGTTTCACCGCCAACTGTGACCCTGCAGCCGCCGCACATACCTGTTCCGTCGATCATGACAGAGTTCAGGCTCACGAATGTTTTTATTCCCGCATCCTTTGTCATGTTGCTGACAGCCTTCATCATGGGGACCGGTCCTATGGCAACAACAAGGTCAACCCGTTCAACCTCTATTATCTCTTTCAGTATATCGGTGACGTAACCCTTGCGCCCCTTTGTGCCGTCATCGGTGCAGGTCACGTTGCTGTCCCCTATGGCGTAGAGTTCATCCTCAAGTATCAGCATATTGCCGGAACGCGCGCCCAGTATATTGATCACCTTGTTGCCGGCAGCCTTCATAGCTTTTGATATGGGGAAGAGCGGTGCAATCCCTATACCGCCGCCAACGCAAACCACGGTACCGTAGTTTTTAACCTCGGTCGGATGGCCAAGCGGACCAACTATGCTGAAGAGCGATTCGCCCGCTTTCATGTGGGACAGCTTGAGTGTAGATGTTCCTACTATCTGGTAATAAAGGGTAAT
>JAAYBQ010000020.1 GCA_012730035.1 Spirochaetota bacterium | reverse complement strand
TTCTTCAGGTTGGCAAGATATAGCAGATTTTACGGTAAATTGAATTATCGATACAGGACAAAAAGATGGCACCAAAACCAAAAAAGAAAAGAATCGTTACCCAGATTAAACTGCAGATAACAGGCGGTAAGGCTAATCCTGCGCCCCCGGTTGGACCCGCTCTTGGCCAGCACGGTCTTAACATTATGGATTTCTGCAAGAATTTTAATGAAAGAACAAAAGATCAGGTCGATACAATAATTCCTGTTGTAATAACAGTTTATGAAGACAAGTCATATACTTTTATTACCAAGACTCCTCCGGCATCGGTTCTTATTAAAAAGATTCTTAAGCTGGCAAAAGGCTCAAGCGAGCCGAACAAAATTAAACCGGCTAAAATAACGCAGAAACAGTGCGAGGAGATTGCGCAGATGAAGATGCCCGACCTTAACGCTAATGATGTAAAGGCTGGTGCGCGAATTATTGCGGGTACGGCAAAATCAATGGGTATAGATCTGGCAGACTGATTCCTGCTCAGCAATGTTAAAAGAGGTAGAGTAGATGAAACGAGGAAAGAAGATAACAGCTGCGAGAGAGAGGGTTGACAAGACAATCCTTCACAGCGTTGAAGATGCTATAAAAATGATGAAAGAACTCAAGTTCGCAAAATTTGACGAGTCTGTTGATATGTCTGTAAAGATCGTACATAAAAGTATGCAGAATGTAAGGGGTTCAGCTGTTCTTCCTGCGGGTACTGGTAAAACAAAAAAAGTGCTGGTTATCTGTAAGGGCGACAAACAGAAAGAGGCCCTGGACGCCGGTGCCGACTATGTCGGCGCAGAAGACGTTATTGAAAAAATTAAAGAAGGCTGGATCGATTTCCAGGCGGTTGTAGCAACTCCTGATATGATGAAAGAGGTTGGTAAACTTGGTGCTGTTCTCGGGCGCAAGGGCCTTATGCCTAAGCCTAAATCAGGCACTGTTACTGATAATGTTAAAGAGATAATCAAGGAGCTCAAGGGCGGACGTGTTGAGTACCGCGCTGACAAAACGGGTGTTGTGCATATGCTGGTCGGCAGACTCTCTTTTGCTGATGAATCAATAGCAGACAATGTAAAAGCTTTCTTTAACCAGATTATGAAGGACAAACCTTCGGATGCAAAGGGTAACTATATCAGATCAGTTTATATATCGTCCTCTATGGGGCCTGGTATAAAAATCAATCACAAGGGGATCGAAAGATAATGATTAAGCAATATAAGATTGATGAAGTTAGCGTCTTAAAAGAGAAGCTTAAGGACAGGGGTAACTTTATTCTTACAGATTACTCGGGCGTTAAGGTTAATGACCTTGCTGTTCTCAGGAGAAGCCTTGCTGAGAAAAACGCAACATACAAAGTCGTCAAGAATAACCTTTTCAGAAGAGCTATTGAAGAAAGCGGTTACGTTAAAATGGATGAACACCTCAAGGGGCCGATGGGTGTTGCTTTTTCAGGAGACCAGATAGGGGATGTTGCTAAAGTCCTTAAAGAGTTCTCTGACAAGAACGATAAGTTTTCCTTTTTTGCCGGTGTTATTGACAGGGTCGTTTACGGCAAAAATGATATTAAAAGAATCGCTGACCTGCCTTCAAAAGAGGTTCTGCTGTCGCAGACAATGGCTATGATAAACGGCCCTGCAAGAACAATTGCAACAGGGATGAACCAGATTATGGCATCACTTGCGCGCGGGATCAAGGCAGTTGCTGAAGCAAAAAATAATTAACCGGAGTTAATTATTAAAATATAGGTGGTTTGGGTCTGTTCCGGTTAAAACGAAATTCGTTTACGGTTCAATGCCAGATCCCTTTATAGGTTTTTACGGCGAAGACCGTACTAACTTGAAGTAATTCACTAAGTATAAAGGAGTACATAATGGCAAAGTTAAGTATTGATGAACTGCTTGATGCTATCGGAAGTCTTACACTCGTTGAGGCTGCTGATCTCGTTAAAGCAATGGAGGAAAAATTCGGTATATCTGCTGCTGCACCTGTTGCTATGGCTGCCGGTCCCGCTGCTGCTGCTGCTGAAGTTGAAGAGCAGACTGAATTTGATGTTATTCTTACAGGTTTCGGCGACTCTAAGGTCAATGTAATCAAGGAAGTAAGGGCGATCACAGCTCTTGGCCTTAAAGAGGCAAAAGAACTTGTTGAAGCAGGCGGAAAAGCTGTTAAGGAAAAAGTTTCCAAAGCTGAAGCTGAAGCTATCAAAAAACAGCTTGTTGATGCCGGCGCAACTGTTGAGGTTAAGTAAATCTGGCTATAACATAATAGGATAGATTGAATAAACAATATTTTCCTTCATCAAAATACCTGTTATATTACGATCATGCAGATGGGCGGAATATAACAGGTGGAATTTATCACCGGTAGGTTTGATCGGAAACGGTCAAACCTGTCTGTGTTAAATAATATGTAGCTTTTATAGGGACTCGGGGATAAACCCTTAAGAAAATCCCCGGCAGGGTAATTCGGACACAAAAAAGACTTTTGCGTAGTCCCATAACTCTTGATTCTGGAATTATATGCACATATATTTAATTAAGACTCCACAAAATTATCTGAATTCTCAGGGAAAGTTATCCTTATATAATACTAAAGGTTAAGGTTTATATAGATGCAAGAGACAAAAAAAGTTGTCAATTTCGGGAGGATCAAATCAAAAATTGATCTGCCTAATCTCATAGAAATTCAGCTCACCTCGTATGAATGGTTTCTGCAGACAAAGTCATCAAAGAAAAAATCCCAGGGACTCCTTTCTGTTTTCGAGGAGATATTTCCCATTGAAAGTCCTCACGATGACGTTGTCCTTGAATTTGTGAATTACGAAATTGGTGAACCGAAATATTCCGAATACGAATGCAAGGAACGAGATGTAACGTTTGCCGCACCCCTTAAGGCTACCATAAGACTGATCCGTAAAGACAGTATGGAGGTCAGGGAACAGTCTGTGTATATGGGCGACATTCCGCTAATGACCGAGAGGGGAACTTTTATTATAAATGGCGCCGAGAGGGTTGTTGTTAACCAGCTCCACAGGTCGCCTGGTATTTTCTTCTTCTACGAGGAGGATGAGCGTGTTTACAACTCAAGAGTAATTCCTGACAGGGGATCGTGGCTCGAGTTTGAAATGGATAATAAGGGTTATATAGTCGGGCGCATCGACAGGAAGAAGAAATTCCCCGTGACCCTGCTTATCAAAGCGCTTGGCTGTGAAACAAATGCTGAAATAGTCAAACTTTTCTATGACACGACAAAAATAAAACTTAAAAGCGAAGAGGATTATGAGTCTCTTAACGGCAGAAGGGTCGCGGCTGATATTATAAGCAGGTCAACAGGCGAAGTGATAATCGAGGCATCTGAAAGGATAAACATCGATATAATTGACCGTTTTAAAGAAGAGAAGGTATCTGATGTCGAACTTATAGAATTCCCCAACAATAAAGAGGACGCTTATCTCTGTACAACCTTTCAGGTTGAGCCTGAGTTCATTAAAAAGAACCTCAGGGTTGATGAAGGCCATGACTATTCAAACAGTGAGCTTGCCCTCCTTGCATTGCATGCAGTTATGAGGCCAGGGGAACCTACAAATATAGATAATGCCCGAACTGAACTTGAAAGACTTTTCTTTAATCCCCGCACATACAGTCTCAGTTCGGTCGGCCGTTACAAAATTAACAGCAAGTTCGGCTTTGAAGACATGATCGAAACTCTTACAAAAGATGATATCATTCATACGGTTAAATATATCCTCTTTCTGATTGCCGAGGCTGAAGGGTACGAATATACCTTTACAGACAAAAACGGCAAAAAAGAGAAGAAATATGTTTACACCATAGTTGACGACATTGACCACCTTGGCAACAGAAGGGTCAGGTCTGTAGGTGAACTCATAATGAATCAGATCAAGGTCGGGTTCCAGCGTATGGAACGTGTAATTAAAGAAAGGATGACTATCCAGGATCTGGACGTTATTACTCCACAGGCGCTTATAAGTATTAAGCCTATAACGGCTGTTATAAATGAATTTTTCGGATCAAGCCAGCTTTCACAGTTCATGGACCAGACCAATCCGCTTGCAGAACTGACACACAAGCGTCGTCTTAACGCGCTGGGGCCCGGTGGACTTTCCCGTGAAAGGGCCGGTTTTGAGGTAAGGGACGTTCACCCGTCCCATTATGGAAGGATGTGTCCCATTGAGACTCCTGAAGGTCCGAACATTGGCCTTATAGTCTCCCTGAGTACTTATGGCAGAATAAACGACTACGGTTTTCTCGAAACACCATACAGGTATGTTGAAAAGGGCCGTGTTACAGATAAAATTGAATATCTTACGGCTAACATCGAGGATAATTACTCTATTGCTCAGGCGAATGCCGAGCTTGATGATAACGGCAACTTTGTGAAGAGCCTGATACCCTGCCGAAACAGGGGTAACTTCCCGTATAAGAAACCTAAAGAGATACAGTATATGGACGTTTCGCCTGAACAGGTATTCTCGGTGTCCACATGCCTGATACCGTTTCTTGAACACGATGATGCCAACAGGGCGCTCATGGGATC
>JAAYBQ010000208.1 GCA_012730035.1 Spirochaetota bacterium | reverse complement strand
TGCAGTTTATTTTACCGGAGAAACAAATGGAAGAGAATATCGTATGGCTTGACTTTGACCTTGTGCGGAACTTCATGAGGGATGTATTTATAAAAATCGGCGTGCCCGCTGATGACGCAGAAATAAGCGCCGACGTGCTTATAGAATCGGACAAGCGTGGGATTGATTCGCACGGCCTTAACAGGATGAAGCCCATATACTACGATAGAATAAAGGAAGGCATTCAGCTACCGGTAACTAACTTCGAGGTTGTAAAAGAGGGCCCTGCAACAGCTGTTGTGGACGGACACAACGGCATGGGCCATGTTATAGCGAAAAAATCAATGCAGATGGCAATAGACAAGGCTGCGAAATTCGGACTTGGAATGGTTGCCGTGCGCAATTCAACGCATTACGGTATCGCCGGCTACTACGGGCTCATGGCTGCTGCAAAAGGGATGATAGGGATTACAGGCACAAATGCCAGGCCGTCAATCGCGCCGACTTTCGGCATTGAAAATATGCTGGGTACTAATCCCCTTGTATTCGGCATACCTACAGACGAAGAGTTCCCCTTTGTGCTGGACTGCGCAACATCGGTAAGCCAGCGGGGAAAGATAGAGGTTTATGCCCGCACAGGAAAGCCCATGCCGCAGGGATGGGTAATTGACCGGCAGGGGCAGTCAACAACAGACCCCATTGAGGCCCTCAAAGACCTGATTGCAGGCACTGCAGCACTGACACCGCTTGGCGGAATCGGCGAAGACGGTGCCGGCTACAAGGGTTACGGATATGCCACTGTTGTTGAGATCCTTTCAGCAGCGCTCCAGGGCGGAAGTTATCTTAAAATGCTCTCGGGATTCCAGGACGGTAAAAAAGTTCCGTACAGCCTGGGGCACTTTTTTATGGCAATTGACATTTCGCATTTTATTGAAGTTGATGAATTCAAAAAAATAACAGGCGATATACTGCGCCAGCTTCGCAATTCAAAAAAAATGCCGGGCGCAGAGAGGATCTACACCGCAGGTGAAAAGGAATACCTTGTGTGGCTTGAAAGGAAAAATAAAGGTGTACCCGCAGGCGAAGAGTTACAGGCCGAAATGATTACAATGCGTAATGAGACAGGTCTGACCCAGTACAGGTTCCCTTTTGAAAAGTAGGGATTATTCAATTTATAAAATAAATTAAACCTGTTTTTATATCATCCAATACATAATGTCATCCCCGTGAAGACGGGGATCTAAAGTTTAATAGCATTTAAACTTTAATTTTTCTTAAAATAATGGATCTCCGCCTGCGCGGAGATGACATTAAGGACAAATTCAACCATTACTGCGAAAATTTAACAGTTTTTTACTTCACCATGATAACACCGGAATTGCGGGGAATCAGATGGACTCAACAGACATCATCATAATAGGTGCAGGCGCCGTGGGACTTGCCGCTGCATACGAACTCTCTCCAAAGTACCGTCACATTATCGTTCTGGAAAAAGAGGACACATTCGGCAGGCACACAAGCAGCAGGAACAGCGAAACAATCCACTCCGGCATATACTACCCGCAAAACACACTTAAGGCAAAATTATGCCTGCGCGGCAATGAACTGCTTTACAGTTTTATGAAACATCAGGATGTTTCTCATATAAAATGCGGCAAGTACATCATTGCAACGTCGAAGGATGAAATCCCTGAAATTGAAAAACTTAAAATAAACGGTGAACTGAACGGTGTGCCGGGACTGAGTCTTGTTACAGGCCATGAAATATCTTCAGCAGAACCTGACGTGAATGCGCTCATGGGTGTGCATGTACCCACTGCCGGCGTAATGAACTCGTACGAACTGATGAAGCGGTTCGAATCAATGAGCAAAGAGAACGGTGTACTCTTTGCATACAGGACCGGGGTTTCGCGTATTGAAAAGGTACATGACGGATTCACTGTTCATACCGACAGGGGCGACAGCATTCTGGCTGAAGTTGTGATTAACTGCGCGGGCCTTGGTTCAGACATGATTGCGGCATCGTGCGGTATAGACGTTGACGCTGCAGGCTACAGGCTTAAATACTGCAAGGGTGAATATTATAAATCTGAAAATACCGGCCGCATGAAGTCGCTGGTATACCCGGTTCCTTCACCCGACGGGAAGTCACTTGGCATACACACGCGCATGTTTACTGACGGAACAATTGTTTTCGGGCCAAACGCTTATTACCTGAAAAAAAATGAAATTGATTATTCACTGAACAATGACAGGCGCGATGAGTTTATGAATTCTGTTCCCCTGTTCATAAAACGCGATGTGAGCGATATGTCCGTATGTGACTGCGGAATACGTCCCAAGCTGCAGGGCCCCGGCGAAAAGTTCAGGGATTTTGTCATCCGCGATGAAGGCGACAGGGGGCTTAAAGGCCTGGTAAATTGTATAGGCATTGAGTCACCGGGACTCACGTCGTCCCTTGCAATCGCGGAGTACATTGCGGAAATAATATAATTCTACCTCAATTTCTCCTGGTACTCATCCAGTCTTACAAACCTGCACCCTTCACTCTTCAGTCTGGGGATAACTTTTTTAAGAGCCGGAACGGATCGCATTTTAGTCCATTAAAATCCTGCACTCAAAAAAAATTTAAACCGTGCGTACTTTGTTCCCCCTTCGGATAAGGTTACCTGAAATTTCAAGTAAAGTTACAGCCCTGGCTATCTCGTCAACAGGCACGGAATTACTCCTGGCTATTTCATCAATATCAGCCCACGCACCGGACGCTGCCTGCATAATAAGCTTCTCTGCTCCATTGTACATCGATATTTTTTCAGCGTCAAAACTTAATTGTATATCTTCACCATTGCTTACAGGTTCCTTTTCTCTTGCGCAATAAAGCGGATCGATCTCACAAATAAACTCCTCAATATCCGATATCACCTGTGCTCCCTGCTTTATCAGATTGTTGCATCCGCTGTAGCCTGAATCATAAATATTTCCCGGGCACACATAAAGATCACGATTCTGTTCGAGGGCATAACGGGCCGTGATCATTGCACCACTTTTTAAAGGAGCCTGAACAATTACCGTCGCCCAGGATATGCCGCTTATTATCCGGTTCCTCTTTGCGAATACCCACGTATCGCCGGACCTTATGCCCGGTGGAAGTTCACTTATAACTGCCGATCCGGGTGAACTTATAATCTTTTCGTAGATATCCCTGTTTGAGGCCGGTGTGATCACATCGACCCCCTGCGGCAGCACAGCAAGTGTGCTGCCCTCAACAGAAAGCGCGCCAACGTGAGCGTTACGGTCAATACCCAGTGCAAGCCCGCTGGTTACAGTTATCCCGCGCATAGCGATTGTGGACGCGATCCTGCGCGTAATCTCTTCGGACATCGCGTTCGACCCCCTTGTACCCACAATTGACACGTGCCTGCCGCCCTGGGGTTTGCCGCGGCAATAGATAACCAGCGGAGGCATATAAATTTCCCTGAGCAACGGCGGATATTCATCGTCCCATACTGTAACTATTCCTATACCTGACGCTTCACAGCTCCGGATTATTTTTTCTGCTGCCGCAAAAGGATCATCACCATATCTCTTAACAAGGTGCTCCTGAACCTTAAGCCGCCTGTGCCTTATATTTTCCATAATTTGACCTTGCTCAATACCCATGCTGTATACAATACCAGAGGACGCAGGCGATGCCAGCACAGAGAGCATTACCGAATTGAATCTTTTATCATCATCCATATTTAACATTTACCCGGATTTCAGTTATTTTACACCTGTCCGTACATGCATAACTATTAAGAAAAACAGTTGCGTACATATTCTATACGTTCTGAATTCATAACTTTTAAAAACTTTTTTACCCGTAAAATTTTTTTTTTGCTGATTTTATAAACAGAGTATGAATAAAATAATTCCCGTCAGGCAGTTTTTAATTGAAATTACTGGTGACGGAACAGATTATTTCAGGTACTATAGTATTTTTAAAGGTGATTAATTATGGCTAATCAACGGCTTAAAGATATTATAAAACTCAGTTCAGAAATAAACACCGTGCAGGACCTTGATATTCTGCTTGAACGCATACTCCACGAGACAAGAAGAATAGCAAATGCAGACGCAGGCACAATCTACATCCGGAACCAGGATTATCTTGTTTTCACCCATGCCCAGAACGACACACTGAGCAGCAGACTGCCCGAAGGGAAAAAACTTATTTACTCGACTTTCCAGCTGCCTATTACAGAAAAGTCACTCGCCGGATATTCCGCCATGACAGGCGAAACCATTGTTGAGGATAATGTTTACGCGATAGAGGGTAAACCTTATACGTTCGGCAAATCATACGATGAAAAGGCAGGGTACAGGACCAGGTCGATGATGACAATTCCCATGAAAAACGAAAGAAACGATATACTCGGGGTTATGCAGATAATAAACGCGAGGGACTGCGGCGGCCTGATAGTACCTTTTGACGATGATGACATGCTCTACGTTAACCATTTTGCCGGGATGGCAAGCATGATAATACAGAAGGCGCAGATGACGCGCGCGCTCCTTCTGCGCATGATACAGATGTCTGAAATGCGCGACCCCAGGGAGACCGGTGCTCACGTAAACAGAGTTGCTTCGTACTCAGTCGAAATTTATGAACTATGGGCAAAACATAAGGGGCTGCCCGACAGGGAAATACAGGTGAACAGGGACATACTGCGCATGGCCGCGATGCTTCATGATATCGGCAAAGTGGCCATATCTGATCTAATACTTAAAAAGCCCGCGCGTTTTTCGAGGGAGGAATTCGAGATCATCAAATCACACACATGGCAGGGCGCAAAGATATTCATGGAGAGCCAGTCGGCTTTTGACGAGGCCGCGCGTGATGTTGCCGTCAGCCACCACGAAAACTGGGACGGTACGGGTTACCCCGGCCACATTGACATAGTTACAGGTGAAATACTTCATAAAGACTCAGAAGGAAATCCTTTACCTCTTAAAGGCGAAGAGATACCATTATTCGGCCGGATTACGGCCATTGCCGATGTGTACGATGCACTCTCATCAAAAAGGGTGTACAAAGAATCATGGAACGAAGAGGATGTTTACAACGAGATCAGGTGCCTATCAGGAAAAAAATTTGACCCGGACCTTGTTGATGTATTCTTTGAATGCCTTGATGTTATCAAATCAATACGAGAAAAATACCCGGAGACAGAAGAATGATCGCTGACAGAAATGAAGTTGAAAAATACCTTGAAGATAATCCATGGCCGATAGCTTTTTCCCGGGCTCGCAAAGTGGAATATGTCTACAGGTTCCACACAGACGCAACGCGGGAGGATGTGTGGAAATTTCTTTCGGACACTTCTGAACTTAACAGGCAGCTGGGACTTGAAAAAATCGATTTCACTGAAAAAGAGGGCAAACTCTTCGGAAGCGGTTACCTGGGATGGAAAAGAGCCGAGTGGGAAGAGGTTCCATGGCAATGGGAAAATCTTTCGGATATGCAGATGGCAAGGATATACAGCCGCGGGATTGCCTTATATGTAAGGATACACTATTCCATAAATAAATCGGCAGACAATGGAAGCGATGTGCAGATGTACTTCGGATGGGTCCCCGCGGGACTGACCGGCAGGATTCTGCTGAAACTTTCAGTAGGGCTTTACGAAAAAAAATTCCGGGCATTGATCGAGAACCTTAAACCCGGTGAGGACGAAAAGCCATTCTTTTACCTGAACCAGCAAATTGCCGTACCAGAAATAACCCGCGAAAAAAATAAAGTTGCTGTTTATACGGGAAAAATCAATCGCATAAAAGACGATATGATAAAAGCAGGTGCTCCCGCACCGGCGACAGAAGCACTCGCGGATTTTATAATGTTCGCCCGCGATGACCAGTTATACAGAATAAGGCCTGTGGAACTCGCTGATAAACTTGGAACAGGCAGAGATGACCTGCTCAAGTCGATGCTGCACGCATGCCTGTGCGGAATGCTTAACATGTCATGGGATGTAATATGCCCGCATTGCCGCGGCGTACGTGAAAGGCACCCCAGGTTGTGGGAGATTGGAAAATCCGCGTCATGCGAGGTTTGCGACATTGAGTTTGCCCCCGGATCACTAAACATGATAGAGATAACATTCAGCGTTAACCCCGAGATCAGAAAGGTAGACAGGGTGTTGTACTGCAGCGCTGAACCTGCAAAGAAGCCGCATATTATTCTACAGAAGATACTGCAGCCCGGAAGCAGCTACCTCTTTATACTGCCGCAATACGAAAAACGCCTCAGGTTCCGCATGAAAGGTAAAAAATATTACGGGCTGCTTGACCTGAAAAAAGACACACCGCTCCGGAACCTCAACTGGGACGATATAAACAGCACAGCAATAATTGAAACCGCGCCGGGATCAACAGTCTTTATTAACAACACCGCACCGGCGACGGCTGATTACGTAATTGAATACACTGAAGATGACGTGAACGCCTTAAGGCCCTCGGACATATTCAGCTACCAGGAGTTTCGCGACCTCTACTCATCTGAAGCTGTTGCCACTGATCTTTCAATTGATATCGGCATGCAGAATATAATGTTCGTTGACGTTGTGGGATCAACCTCATTTTATGGCAACACCGGCGACAGCCACGCATTCCTCACAATGCGCCAGTACTTTGCGCGCATACACGAAATAGCGTCTGATTTTCGGGGAGCAATCGTGAAGACACTTGGCGACGGAGTTATGCTTGTGTTCGACAGGCCCATGAACGCAGTGAAGGCCGGAATAAGGATACTTAAAACTTTCAGCGGCGAAGGTGAGATACCGCTCACTGTAAGGGTATCGCTTCACCGGGGGCACTGTCTTGCTGTAAACCTTGATACATCCATAGATTATTTCGGCCAGGCTGTGAACGTCGCCGCGAAACTGCAGAACTTTACCGGTTCCGGAGAAATGACTCTGTCAGAATCATTCGCCTCTGAGCTGACTGTTGAGAAATATCTTGCAGAGAAAGGCTATACAAAAAATTTTGCGCAGGCACAGATCACTGGAGCCGGGAGCGTAAGGTATCTGAAGATACGGGTTAGAAAATAACACCGGGAGTCCCATTGCCAAAAAAAAGCGCCGTCACCGGCGCTTTTCCAGGAAGTAAAATTAACTCCCGGAAAGTCAGGGATTCTGCTTATATGCGTCAACCAGGCTGTAAACCTCATCATTAAGCACCTTCTCGAACTGATCCCTGTCCGCAACCGGGCGTTGGATCATCTTCATGATCTTTTCAAGCTGAGCGCCGCTGTTCACAGGCTTGCCGTACAGCTCCAGCGCAAATTTTGAAAAATCTCTTACAAAAAGGTCGAACATCTGGTTCATTACTGCGTCGCTTATTTTTTCCAGTTTCGCGCTTTCGATGATGAGGTGACCATACGCGACCATTGTAAAGAGCTCACCCACTGCAAGCAGGTAATCAAACTCCATCATCTGCTTCATCAGGTCCTGGCCTGAAACCATGAGATACTCCTTGTAAGCCTGTATCTGCTCCATGAAAACCTTCACGTTAGGAAGGTGCGCAAGGCTCTGGTACGCGGGGTTATGGTCATGGAACTTTGTTTTTGCATACGCCTTTGTGGGCCCCTGCCTGAACATAAAGTCATCGTTCCTGTTATCAGTGATCCTTCCGATCTCCTCGAACTGGCCGGGCATGAACATGTAGCTTGGAATAAGCTTTGCAATAAGCGCCATGTTTACATGACGTGTACCTTCAAGTTTGGGGAAGCCCCGCAGCTCTGCTACTGCCTGTTCAAAATACATGTCCTTCTCAAAACCTTTGGCAGCGATTATATCCCAGAGCATCTCGTGTGTCTCTTCACCCTGGATAGCCACCTTCATCTTCATAATGGGATTAAACAGCAGGTAACGCTTATCGTTCTCGCTCGCGACACGCATGTAGTCTGTAGCCCTGA
>JAAYBQ010000207.1 GCA_012730035.1 Spirochaetota bacterium | reverse complement strand
CTTCCAGTAATTTTTCAGGTGATTTAAATCTGTTCTTCGCATTTGGAGAGGCCACAATGACAAGCTCATTTGATGCGAAGATACCGGCAGTTCCTTTCTCGACCAGTTTTTTATCATCAAGGTATTTTACCCATTTTGTGTCGGCAGAGAAGTAGATATTGGCATCTGCGCCTGCCTCAATCTGCCTTGCCAGGTCACCGCTTGAACCGAAAACTGCCACGAACTCTGCGGATGTACTGCCTGTTTTTTTATAGGTTTCGAGAAGCTCATTAACAGCGTCAGTTGTTGAAGCTGCTGCATAGATATAAATTTTTTCCTGCGCGTAAAGCACACCTGCCATGACAAATACTGCAGCCATAGCCATGCTGATCCATTTTATTTTTGCACACAAATATTCCGACATGATGTTTTTCATCAGGTCCTCCCTACACGATATTTTATTTGACAGAACCCGGCGCCGGTTATAAAACAGTTAACAATCCGGCAGCTATTGTCAATATGTTTTTTTAGACATATTATATTTTTTTAAGTTCCGGCTGAAAAGCAGGATTTTACTGCAGTTGTTCCCCCGCGGCAACATTCACTTGAATTTATGTGCCGGTTCCGGTAGATTAGCATTACACTAAAGTCATTGATTATGAACAGAAATACGCACCGGTCTATAATAACATTAGCCGGATGCATTTAAAATTTAAGGATTTTTTGTTTGTCTTTTACCGGTTAATAAAAAAAATATGCACAAAACGGTAAAGTTATGCTCCAGGTAAAAACAGTAGATGAAGTTTTTAAAATAATCAGGGAAGAGTTTTCGCTCTACCCCCTTGAAACAGAACAGGTTCCCTTAATAGATGCCTGCGGAAGAATACTGGCAGAAGATATAATTTCACCGGAAAATATCCCTCCGTTCAACAGGTCCTCCGTAGACGGTTACGCGGTCTATGCGTCTGACACTTTCGGAGCTACAGAGACTGCGGGAATACCCCTTGTCAAATCAGATGCGGTCAAAATGGGTATAACCCCCTCTGAATCTCTAAAACGGGGGCACGCATCGTATATACCCACCGGCGGTGAACTGCCCGCCAATGCAGATGCGGTTGTTATGATTGAATACACAGAAGATAACGAGGACGAATTTATTTACATAAACAGGCCCGTCGCTCCGGGGAACAACGTTGTTCTTACCGGCGACGACATTAAGATGAACAGCGCTGTATTCAGTGCGGGGCACAGGCTGAAGACCGCAGATTCCGGGGTTCTTGCATCCATAGGCGTGGCGGTAGTTAAGGTAAAGAGAAGACTCCGGGTAGGCATTATTGCCACCGGTGACGAAATAATACCGGTCAGCGCAAGCCCCGTAAAAGCACAGGTGCGCGATATAAACTCACATGTTTTATATGCAGCCCTGAAGGAATATTGCGCCGAACCCGTTATGTACGGCATTTACGATGATAATTACGAAAAGATAAAATGCGCAGCTGCTTCGGCACTCAATGAATGCGACATCCTCTGTATTTCCGGGGGCAGTTCTGCCGGTGAAAAGGATGAAACAGCGAATATTATAGATTCGCTGGGCAGGCCTGGCCTTCTTGTCCACGGCATAGCAGTTAAACCGGGTAAACCAACAATAATAGGCAGGGCTGGCAACAAGCCGGTCATAGGACTTCCCGGTCATCCGGCATCGGCATTTATGATTTATACCATTTTTGTCAAATACCTGATGGACAGAATGAACGGCGCCCTGGATGGAGCCGGCAGACGAATAAGTGCAACGATTCCGCAGAACTACCCGTCAAACGCGGGACGCGAAGAATTTGTACCGGTAAAACTGCATATTGAAAACAGCATCTGCACCGCTAATCCGCTTTTTGGAAAATCGGGCCAGATTAAAATGCTTTCAGATGCTGACGGATACATACACATAAAGCGTGAATCCGAAGGGCTGATGGCCGGCAGACCGGTTGAAGTAATTCTATTTTAAAAGAGAAAGTTATGGCATTTACCTATCTTGACAACAAAGATCTTGATTATGTTTTAACCGAATATATTCTGCACATATCGGGAAAAATCGATAGACCCATTGAACAGATTGATGTTACCCGCAGCCTCGGCAGAACTACTTCCGGGGCAGTCTATGCTGCGATCTCGTCACCACACTACCTGGCAAGCGCGATGGATGGAATAGCTGTAATCGCCGCAAAGACATTCGGCGCCACCGAAACATCGCCTGTTATACTTGCAGAGCATGAAGATTTTGAACGCATTGACACCGGCGACCCGCTGCCCGAAAAATTCGACACAGTAATAATGATCGAAGAGGTCATTGAACTTGATAACGGCAGGGTCAAACTGATAAATGCAGGCTTCCCCTGGCAAAACATACGCCAGATAGGGGAGGATATCTGCCAGGGGGAGATGATTGTTCCCTCAAACACGGTCATTGAACCCGCTACAATCGGCGCGCTGCTGGCGGGCGGGGTCGCAAATATCAGCGTCCTGAAAAAACCCCTGGTGGGGATTATCCCCACCGGCGATGAAATAATAAAGCCCACGGGTAATCCCGCTAAAGGTAAAATCATAGAGTTCAATTCCTCTGTGTTCTCGGCAATGCTCTCTTCATGGGGGGCCGATTCAAAGGTATACGACATTGTACCTGACAAATTTGATCTTATAAGGTCCGCAGCAATGAACGCGGCAGGCGAATGCGACATAGTCCTGATTAACGCAGGCTCATCCGCCGGGAGAGATGATTACACCTCAAGGGTCATTGCCGAATGCGGCGAGGTTCTTTTTCACGGAATAGCAATCAAGCCGGGCAAACCTGCGATTCTCGGTGTCATTCAGAACAAACCGGTCATCGGGATACCCGGATATCCTGTTTCAGGAATCATAATCATGGAACAGATTGTAAAGAAAATACTTGAACTCTATATCCCGGGTAAATTCCCCTTGAGGCCGGGGATTAAAGCACGCCTGTCGCGCAGGATTGTATCTTCACTTAAATACAGAGAGTTTATACGCGTTAAACTTGGTGATGTTGCCGGGAACATTATAGCAACACCGCTGACCTCAGGCGCGGGTGTAATAACTTCATTTGTCAGGGCCGACGGACTTCTTGTTGTTCCTCAAAACACCGAGGGCTATGAGCCTGGCAGCATTGTTGACGTTGAGCTGTTAAAAAATATCAGCGATATAAAAAACACACTGGTTATCACCGGCAGTCACGACCCTCTCATAGATGAAATCTCTGACATGTTAAGAACCGGCAGCCCTGAATTCTTTATAGCATCATCACACGTCGGCAGTATGCCCGGGCTGATGGCCGTAAAAAAAGATGAGGCGCACATAGCGGGAATACACCTGCTCGATGAAAACACCGGTGAATATAATTCTTCGTATATAAAAAAATATTTCAGCCCGGGTAAAACAGTTCTGGTTAAGGGCGTAAAACGAAGCCAGGGATTAATTGTCGCAAAGAACAATCCCCTTAACATAAAAAAGATCAGCGACCTTGACGGGAACAATATCCGTTTTGTAAACAGGCAGAAGGGTTCAGGCACCAGGATTCTCTTTGATTATCTTTTGAGCAGAGAAAATATCAATCCTGAAAAAATATATGGATACACGCGGGAGGAGTACACCCACCTCTCGGTTGCAGTTCAGATAGCACAGGGGAGCGCCGATGCAGGCCTGGGAATTTTTTCCGCAGCAAAAATTTACGGTCTGGACTTTATACCTGTGTGCGAAGAGGATTATGATTTTATTATTCCGGAAAATATAATCGGCACACCTTATGTGCAGAAGTTCCTTGATATTTTAAAATCAGCTGAATTCAGAAAGAGGCTGACCGGCATGGGCGGCTACAGGCTCGAAGACTGCGGAAACATACCGATATAGTTTATTCAACACCGCGCCGGCACACTATATTACACCAAAGCGGATTTTAAACATGAGGCACGCATGGTCACAGTCACGGAAAGACCCCTTGAACCGGGCATGATATTTGAAAAGCTCCGCAAAGAGAATACGGGCTCGCTAATCTTTCACTATGCCGTTGTTAAAGGGATTGAAGGAGAAAAGCAGACTTCGGGAATCAGGTTCGAAAGGAGCGGAGACATTGAATCTGAACTTTCAGAAATAGAAGAAGATATAAAGGCGCGCTGGAATATCAGCGATATTCTGCTTATCCGGCGCGTTGGCATGCTGAAGGTGGGCGACCTGATCTCTCTGGTTGCCGTGAGCGCCACAGCAAGCAGCGATGCCTTTGAAGCCTGCCATCATGGACTGGACAGAATCAGAAAAATGGCCAGTCTTAAAAAGACTGAACTTTACATTGATTGAATACAGCCCGATAAACAGATAATTAAGAGTTTGCTTAAAAACCCGTAAACTGATAAAGAACTATAAAAAAAAGGTTGCTTTTTTATATCACATGTTATGAATAACACAATTAGTCGCATTAAATAGAAAAAAAAGAGCTGCCTTTAAAAAGCAGCTCATAAAATTGCCTGTTACCATTAAATCTTGCGATTTAATATGCCACAAATGACACGTTAAATCGCAAGAGTCAAGCTTTTTTAAAAAAAATACGTTCGTATGCAAAAAAAAGGCTGTCCCGGGGGAACAGCCTTTCGTCATATTAAAAGATAATATCCTTATCAGCAGACCCTGAACTTCCCGATCTCCCTGTCGCCTTCAACAACGTGGATTGCACATGCAAGGCAGGGGTCAAATGACCTCACTACCCTTGCACCTTCAATAGGATTATTCGGGTCGCTTATGGGCGTACCTATGAGCGCCTGTTCAACCGGACCCCGGACACCTTTGTCATCCCTGGGGCTGCAGAACCATGTTGTGGGTACTACTGCCTGGTAGTTGGCGATCTTGTGATCTTTAACGACGATCCAGTGGCCAAGGGCACCGCGCGGTGCCTCGATGAGGCCTTCGCCTTCGCCTGTTTCAGGAATATCATAGCTGTTCCTGGTCTTGCCGCTGTCAAGTTCATCAAGCCACTCATGGCACTGTTTCGTTATAAGTTTGCACTCGATTACCCTGGACGCGTGCCTGCCCAGTGCTGAGAGTGCAGATGGAACTTCAAGATTAAAATTTTTGAGCAAGGCATTAAGCTCGGATTTGACCTGCTTATTCCCTGAATGGTACGCAACAACTATCCTCGCCAGAGGTCCCACCTCTAACGGCCTGTCATCGTAGCGAGGCGCCTTGACCCAGGAGTACGCGCCAGCCTTGTTCGGGTCACCAACAGTTTCACCCTTAAGCGGATGCAGGCTGGAACCGGACCTGTACCTGGCGTACCGGACCTGTTCCCTGATCTTTGATGTATCAAGCTTCTCAGGTTTTTTCCCGGACAGAAGGCCCTGTTCGAACATGAAGTCTTTGCGATCCTCATCTTTATCGAACGCGCCATAAGAAAGGAAGCTGTCGTAGCGGCCAAGTTTGAAGTATTCGGGAAATGCCTTTGCAACGGCAACTACATGGCCGACATATATTTCGTTTACAAACTTCTCGACATCTTTAAGGTTGCTTTTGAAATTTTTGATCCTCTCCCTTGTGGGCTCGGTTGTAACACCGCCCGGAACCATGGAGATTGGATGCGGTGCCCTTCCGCCGAAAGCGGCAACCATCTGGTGCGTTTTCTGTCGTATATCGAGTGCCCTGACATAGCCTGCTATTGCATCTATGTTTGTGGCTACATCCTTGATATAGAAGTCCTTGCCTTCATACCTGGGAAGAAAGGGGCCCGCTGCAGTCAGTTCATCAACACGTCCCTTTTTAACTTTAAATTCATTGTTCACCCAGTCTTTAATTCTTATAAGGACGCTGTCAGAACCCTTGTACTGGAGAATGGCAGTGATATCAACAAAGTCAAGTGCTGCCAGGTGGTAAAAGTGCAGTATATGCGATTGTAAAAAGTTAGCCCCGAGAAGAAGGTTGCGCAGCAGCCTCCCGTTTTTTGCGGGTTTAATTTTAAACGCGTCCTCAAGACATTTGCTCGATGCCTGCCCGTGTGAAACAGGGCACACACCGCATATCCTCATGACTATCTGTTGAGCGTCAACGGGGTTGCGTCCCTGGAGAATCGACTCGAATCCCCTGTACATATCGCCGCGGCATTTTGCGTCAACAACCTTGCCGTCCTGTACGTCCATTTCTATCGAGAGGTGCCCCTCTATCCTTGTTAAGGGATCTATTAAAACTTTCTGACTAGCCATTGATCACACCTCCTGAAACTTTTTTACCCGGAACACGCGACGAATTCACGCCGGTTGTGTTATCTGCATGGAGCCTCTGATAGATCCCGCGCCTGCCGAATTCAGGGAATACTTTTTCAGTACAGCCTATACATCCTGAACCGCAGTCTGTACATGAACCTGCTCCATTGTTCCACTTTCTTACAGGTATATCGCATCCGGTATCCATGCCAAGGCAGCCCAGCTCATAAAGGCATCCCCTGTCGCCCCACTCCTTTGCGAATATACCTTTTTTATAGTAAGAGAGCCTTTCACACTTTTCATGCACTGTCTTTCCATAGTACATTACAGGCCTGTTAAACTCATCAAGTTTGGGCATGCCCTTAAGCAGTAGATGAAGCAGCGTGCCCACCATCCAGTCCGGGTGCGGAGGACATCCTGGAATGTTAAGCACGTTCTTTTTGCCTTTGAAAAGTTCCTGCACAGATACAGCACCCGTGGGATTAACGTTTGTTAATCGGTTATTTGCGGCCGGTATTCCTCCATAAGCCGCGCAGGTACCTATGGAAACTATAGCTATGGCATTTTTGCCCAGCTCCTCGACCCATTCCCTGACACCTATTGCCCTGTGACTTTTTTCGTCTTCACCGAGAGTGCAGTAAATATCACTCTTTGTTGGAATTGACCCTTCAACAAGAAGAATAAAATCCTTCCGCTGTTTTTTAACTGCCTCTTCAAGTACCCGTGTGGCAGCACTGCCCGTCCCCCCCATGACAACGCCCTGGTAATTGAGGCTTATATGCTCTGTTATTACAGAGACAATATCCGGATTTAGTTTATTTAAAAGAGACACTGAACATCCCGAACATGACTGCCCCTCGAGCCATATAATGTTGGTTCGTTCAGCGGCTTTTTCAAGAGCCTTTTTGCAACCCTGTATCATAACGCCCGGGAATGCGACAGCAGCAGTTGTGCCGCCCATAATCTTAATAAAATCCCGCCTGTTTAATGACATAAGTTCCTCCTTCTCTGTTTAAACCACGGCTTTTAAAACTTCAGCTATTGCCTTTGGTATCGATTCCCATACTGAATCGCTCATGCCTATGGCCAGAGTAGAATAATCCTCAGGCACAATGCCGATAATTTCGATTTCCGGGTTCTCGCCCATGATTTTCAGCATATCCACCAGCTTTTTTACACCCAGATCATGTAGAGAATATACATAATTATTCGCGACAAGGCTATCCGCCGGAAACCGGTATATACTGCCGGGAACGTCATCTGTCTTGAGCGCGTCTACAATTATTATTTTTCTCCTTCCTGTCATCAACGGCAGAAGATCATAGCCCGATGTTCCGCCATCGGCAAACTCAACATTTTCCGGGAACACCCTGCCCGATTCAATTATGTGGTTCACCAGATGGACACCCACACCCTCATCCATACAAAGGATATTACCGATGCCCAGGACCAGCACATCTTTTACCGCAGGAACGCCGGCCGTGCTTTGTTCTTCAGCTTCTAATGACACTGCATGCATTCCTGGGGCCCCTTGCCCCTGCCGATATGACAATCAACGCAGAGACCATGCATGGTGTCATACCCCGCGTAACCGTTGTGACACAATGCGCACTGCTTGATCCTGTCATCGTTCCCCTTCTTGTGATGACAGTATTCACAGCTTAGGCCCACTTCGTCTTCATGAATTTTGTGCGGGAAAACAACAGCACCGACCTGGCCTTTATAGATACTTACCGTATCAACAGGTTTGCCATAAGCAGTAACCTTTGTTACCACTACATGGTCGGTATCCTTCATCCCAATACGCGCTTTCCATGAATCGGTTTCGCAGGATAAAGCAGCAAGAGAAAGCATGCATAATACGACCGGGAAAAGTCTTAAGATTTTCACACTGCTTCTCCTTGAAATATTTGTTTAATAATAATTCTGCCTGTTTTTTAAAAACATGTCATTTATCCCTGCACGCGGGTTGACGCGCCTTTATTATGAAAATTAAAGCATATTAAATTCAGCGTGTCAAACGCAATTGTATCACACAATCAAATTTTATGCCTCAAACTGCACACTAATATGCCAATAAAAGCATAATATATTTTGTTTGTCAAATAATTATTGCTATTTATTTTCAGTGAAACGATAATATTTGTTACCTGTTAACAGGGATTCAAAACCGCAACCTGGTTATCAAGCGGCAGATACCCTTTGATCCCCGGTTTGAATCCAGAAACAATGCAGTTAACATGACCGCTTTCATGATCTCATCAGCGAATGCCGGACAAGTGTGTATTAATATTTTCATTTGAATAAACATAGGCGAGATAAGGCATACTAGTCAACAAATTTTTTTAATCTATTATATTAATATAATAGATTTATTCTTTAAACCTCATAAAATTGCACGTTGAATGCAATATAAGAACAAATGGAGGAATCTTATGAAATACGGCACGCAGAACAACATCGTAGCAAAAGTAAAACAAATAAAAAACGGCGACATAATGTCCCAGGTTAAGTTTGATGTTACAACTCCCCACGAAATGAGTTCAGTACTGACAACTGATTCAGTAAAAGCTCTGAATCTCAAAGAGGGGGATTCGGTTCAGCTCATTATTAAGGCAATCCATGTTTTACCGGTGAAGGAATAAGAGCCAAGAGGCTGTCTAAAAAGCATTATAATAAAAATGTCATTGGGGCCATGTGAGCAGAAATCCATGCACATGCAGTGTTCGCATGGATTAGCCAGGGCTCTTCCGCAGGTCGCCCGTATTCAGGGGAATGACTTTCAGATCAGCCTCAGCCACAGAAATCCGGAAGAAGCTGAAATCTGGCCGGTACAGACAGAGTGGAAAAGGTAAGTCTTTGGGTTGCCCGGGGCTCGAACCCGGGACCTACTGATTAAGAGTCAGTTGCTCTACCAGTTGAGCTAGCAACCCGCAAATCATCACGTTTATTGAAATTATTAATACACTTAATTAAAATATCAGTTTATTAGTCAACCTGTATTTACCGGGCAGATGCCGGAATACACAAAAAATGTTAAACCACTGAGGCAAAAAATCCCCCGGTTTGTCCGGGGGATTCATGAAGGATGCTTAATGCTGAGGTACAAGGATTCGAACCTTGGATGACGGAGTCAGAGTCCGTTGCCTTACCGCTTGGCGATACCTCAAAATATAATGCTGTACTGATAAAAAACATGCATGTAAAAAGCAATTCAATTAATCCGCAGAGAAAAAAATATTAAAAACATATTAATTCAGCCCTGCTGATCGCAGAAAAACATGGCAGATTAAAAACTGAATTAAAAAATCCTGTCCATCATTTCACGGCTTCTTTTTTCTGCAAATTCAAGTACGTCTTTATGGAGGGCATTGAATTCAGTTGTAAATTTTTTACCGAATTCTGTGAGCCCGTATCCCTCCTTGTTACTCTCTTTTTCAATAAGTTTTTCGCCGATTATCTCCTCGGTCTTTTTTATCTTGCCCCATGCACCGCGGTACGATATTCCCATAGCCTGGGCCGCAAGCTTAAGTGAGCCGAGTTCTTCGATCTTTATAAGAAGGTCGTACCTGCCCTGGCCGAAATAGACACCGCCATCCTTTTCGAGCCACAGATGCATCTTGGTTTCCGGCATATCACCAGGTTGTTTCTTTTTATTCATAACTGTTATTTCCTTTTTCCAGCTTTATTTCCCGACGCTGTAATCACTCCCGCAATAAATCCGCAGAGATGATTTTCCCACGAAACATGAGGCACAGTGGGTAAAACACCAATGACCATCCCGCCGTATAAAAGCAGGACTGCAACCGATATTATGACAGACTTTAAATCCCTGCGGAACAGGCCCGCAGCAACAAGATAGCCGAGAATCCCGAAGATTACCCCGCTTGCCCCCAGGTGAACAGAACCTGACCTGCCGATCAACCAGGTGCCCGTACCGCCGAGCAGTATAACCGGGACCAGTGTATGGTACACCCTGTTCTGATCCATAAGTACCAGAAAAAAACCGAGCGCAAGCAGTCCGATTGAATTTTCCACAATATGAACCATGTCATAGTGAAGGAACGGTGCAAAAAATATTCCGGCAAGTCCGCCTGCGCTCCGCGGGATAATCCCGTACTCATTGATGGGGAAAAACCTGCTCAAGAAAAAGACTATCCAGATTAAAATCACCAGGCGGATAATTTTTTTGTAGGCTGACCAGATGTTTTTCATTATACAGTAAATCCTTCCAACAGAGCTCTTATTGTTCCCCTGAATATTTACGCAGACTGCCATGGCATTTTGCGAATGGATCAGACCTGTTCTATATAATCCGGCTCCTGTGTCGTTACAATATTCAAAAGAGCCCTGATCCGCACTTTAATAACAGATCTTTTAACCGCGCGGAAAAAACATTCAGGGCTATTCAATCTTCAGTTGCTGCAATATTACATAATTTGGGATTAAACTTGATTTTCAGCCGAAATTAACATAATAAATGCGCCCGTGTCAAGTAGTATTATCAGAGGCCGCAGCCTGACCCCGGCCCGGATATCTTTACCGCTCTAATTTCACGCGGAGCTTTTATGAAAAATTGTAGAAAAATGAATAGCGCTGCTGTATCTTGGCATCATACAAATCTCACCGGAGAGAGCCATGAAACCTAAAAAGAGCAGGATTAAACCCCTTATAGCAGCCATTGCCTCTATTATACTTTTCCAGGCAGCGCTTGTGGCTGATACATACAAAATTGTTGTTCTACCCTTTGACAAGCTTAACAAGGAGAAAAATGATGAACTCGACACCCTGGTAATGGGAATAAGCGATACGCTTTCGGGAGCTCTCTCGACGGTTGAGGGATTCATAATTATTGACGCGGGCAGGGTTAAGCGGCACCTGCTTGAAAATGCCGAGTTCAACATGGCCATAGGCTCTGACGGAACACAGGACATGGATAAACTGCGTGAACTGGCAAAGGATAAACTCGACAGCGACTACATAATATCGGGATCATTCCAGAAGATAGGGGGAAGGATACAGCTGACTGCGAAGTTTATTAATGTCAGCAGCGGCAAGGTAATACAGGGAGTTTCGGTCAACGGCAAATACCCGGACGAAATATTCACACTGCAGGAAAGGCTCGCCAGGGAG
>JAAYBQ010000019.1 GCA_012730035.1 Spirochaetota bacterium | reverse complement strand
CAATATTCATTCAATTATCTTAATGAGGATTATCATGAAAAAGATTTTTTATATGCTAATTATTCTTTCTGCACAGGTATCTCTCTATGCCGGCAGCCTTGACTACCTGACAAACCAGAGCGCGAAGATATGCATGACATTTCACCGCGCAGCCGCAACCGATGCTTCTGCAGATATAGTAAACTACAACCCTGCAGGGACTGCCTTTCTTGAAAAGGGGCTCTACCTTGACCTGAGCAGCCAGACCCTGTTCAAGTATTACAGCGAGAGCGGAAAAGAGGCGGGTGGCGAGCCGGGCAGCCTTGAGCAGGATGAGCCTACTCCAGTACTTCCGAACTTTTACGCTGTTTACAGCTTCGGTAGCATAGGGCCTGTCAGGCATGCTGTTTATTTTCAGGCCGGCATTGTGGCAGGGGGCGGAACCCTTGACTGGAAGGATGGCACGATTGGTACGTTTGCCAAGTATGATGAGTCTTTCAGCAGTCTGGCTGAGGGGGTTACAGACCATTCGTTCAGCGTATCAAGTGTTTATTACGGGATAGGCGCAGGTGTAGCTTATTCGTTTTTTAAAGATATGGTCTCGGTCAGTGCCGGTATCAGGATGGTGATGCCAGACAGGTGGGTTGAGATGAATGCCACAAGCGGAGCCTTACTGTCTTGGCCTCTACTTGGGAATATAAATTTATCAACTAAATATACATATTCTGCAATCGGATTTACTCCTATACTGGGAGCTGATGTTAAACCACTTAAAGGCCTCACTATCGGTACAAGAATTGAATTTGAAACTGATCTTGCTTTTGAATACAAAGAGGAGTCACTTGACATATCTCCGACATTAGCGGTCAGTACTGTTGAAGAAGCTCTTGTGGAAAGCGGGCTGTATGACGGAAATAAATTTAACATGAACCTGCCGACAATAATATCCACAGGCGCGGAGTATGACATGTCGGATTATCTCAAGGGTTTAACCGTAATGGGGTCTGTCACCTTTTACCTTATGCCGTCAACTGATTTAGGTCCTTACTATGATGATGGCCCTGCCGGTAATGTAAACGATTTTTATGACATGGGCTGGGAGGCGGGCCTTGGCGCCTCGTACCAGCTTCTGGCAAACCTGAAGGTCGGTGCAGGATTTATGTACACAGAATCTGGCGCAAAGGACAGCTATTTTAAAAGTCCGTATACTGTTATTAACTGCAGCGCCAATCCGCCGCTTGATGCCTTTACCATGGGCTGCGGAGCCACATATTATTTTCCCGATTTAGGTCTTGACCTTACAGTGGGGCTTGCATGGGCGCATTACATTCCGGCCAAAACAACACTTGATTTTGAAGGTACTGCGTACAGTGTGGAATATAAAAAAGATGTATATATGCTCGGATTTGGTGTGGGTTACAAACTCTGATTATTGCCGTGCAGATCCCATGCGGCAAAGTGTGAACCATGAATTTATTGTTGAAAAAACCGCAGGCCGGTATTATTATATATCTGGAAGGGGCTGACCTGAATGTTATCCCGCGAAGGCGGGATCTATTCTGAAACTTTATGTGCGGTACACGCCAATGGATTCCGGCTCTAACGGCCGGGATGACAGTTTTAAATCACAGTTTATTTTTTTTCAGACAATCACTTCCCATATTAATCTGAACCGGAAGATAAATCATGTTCGAAAACCTCAGCCCTCTTAACTGGATATTCCTTGTGAGCGCCCTGCTTGGAGGATCGCTTTTTATTGCGCGGATTATACTCATGCTCATAGGTGTTGGTGGAGGTGACGCGCCCGATGCGGGCCACGATTTTCATGTTGACGTCCACGCCGACGTTCATGCCGACGTGCCCTCTGACGCGGGACACGATATGGGACATGGTGCTGACGCACAGGCCGACAGCCACGATTCATCGCTGCAGTTGATTTCGCTTCAGGGTGTCATGGGATTTTTCCTGATGTTCGGTACTGTGGGCTTCACTATGAACAGGCTCGCTGGTGCAGGAGCTGTTCTGTCTGTGCTGGTATCATCCGCCGCGGGGTTTGTTACCATGTGGCTGACTGCCAGGCTGCTCTCTTCTCTTATGGGGCTTGAGTCCGACGGCACAGTAGATATCCGCAACTGCATAGGCCGCGAGGGGACTGTCTACCAGCGCATACTGTCAGGCGGCACAGGCAAGGTGCAGATCGTTGTGCAGAACAGGCTTGTGGAATATGAAGCAATCAGCCAGAAAAATGAAGAGCTGCCCACGGGCACCCCTGTCATGGCAGTTTATTATAAAGGGAATACTTTAGTTGTAGAGAAGATATAACGCTTTGCCCCCTTCGGGAGTGCGGGGGCCGGACATGTTAAGAATATAATCCGGAGGACTTTAATGGATACAGGCACAGGCATAGCATTCATAATTTTTGTTTTTGTTTCAATTTTTCTTTTCTTGATACTCTTCTGGGCTTCGCGTTACAAGCGCTGCCCCAGCGACAAGATACTTGTAATATACGGGCGTGTGGGCAAGGGGCAGTCCGCAAAATGTATTCACGGCGGCGGCGCGTTTATCTGGCCGCTCATCCAGGGCTATTCGTACATGTCACTCACGCCGGTTACGATCAGTATACCTTTGCAGAACGCGCTCTCGCTCCAGAACATAAGGATCAACGTGCCCAGCACATTCACCGTGGGTATCAGCACTGATCCTGCCATTATGAACAATGCGGCAGTGAGACTTCTTGGCCTGCCAATTGAACGTATAGAGGAGATGTCGCGCGAAATCATTTTCGGGCAGTTAAGGCTCACTGTCGCGTCCCTTACAATTGAACAGATAAACCAGGACAGGGAGAGTTTTCTTGAATCTATCCGCAAGAACGTTGAACCTGAACTGAACAAGATAGGCCTTTATCTTATCAACGTGAATATTACAGATATAACAGATGAGTCAACATACATCGAGAGCATAGGCAAGAAGTCGGCGTCCGAAGCGATTAACCGCGCAAGGGTAGATGTTGCCGAGCAGGAAAAGATAGGGGCCATAGGGCAGGCGCACGCGAACAGGGAGAAGGATGTGAGCGTGGCCGAGACCGAGGCTGAATCCGCAAAGGGCAAGAAGAAGGCCGAGGCTGAACAGCGAATATACGTGCAGCAGCAGGAGACAAGCGCTGCCATAGGTGAGGCCGAGGCAAACCGCGAGATGGCTATACGTATAGCCGAGACCGAGGCTGATGCAGCAAAAGGGAAGAAGAAGGCCGAGGCTGAACAGCGTATCTTTGTGCAGCAGCAGGAGGCGCAGGCCATTCAGGGTGAGAACAGTTCAAAGGCAGAGATTGCCGAGGCTGATTCAGAACTTAAAGTAAGGCAGGCACAGGCTCTCAAGCTTAGCGAGATCGCGCGCAAACAGGCCGAGGTCGAGATTCAGAAGGCACAGTACCTTGCAGAGATGGAGAGGCTTACTGCCGAAGAGGTTGTAAAACAGGAGATCGCAAAGAAGAAGATGGAGATTGCTGCAGAGGCCGATGCAGAGAGGATCAGGCGTGAGGCAAAGGGCGCGGCAGACGCAATACTCATGAAGTACGAGGCAGAGGCAAAGGGTATACTCCAGGTACTGGAGGCCAAGGCAAAGGGCTACGAGTATCTGCTTAAAAGCTGTAATGGAGATGCCGAGGCTGCTACAAGCCTGTTGATGATCGAGAAGCTGCAGGAGATCGTGAAGATGCAGGTTGAGGCAATCAAGAATATAAAAATTGACAAAATCACGGTATGGGATTCGGGAAACAGTAGTTCAACATCGAATTTTCTTTCAGGCCTTATCAAGAGCCTGCCGCCGCTGCAGGATGTTGCAAAGATGGCGGGTGTGCAGCTGCCATCGTACCTGGGCGAGATGGTTAATGATAATTCGAAGGTTAAGCCGGAACAGGAGTCCACGGGAGAGAAGAAATAGATTTTGCGTAATCATGATGCAATAAGAAAGCGGCCCGTGGCCGCTTTCTTATTGCGCGGCTGAATTGTATGAAAAGACAAGAACGATCGTTTTTATTTCAAGACCGTTATCGGACGCTTTACTCCCGTAACCTGTCAGGGATGAAATAAGGCTTCCCAGAGCAACGGAGAATGAAAATCCGGAATCGTTTTTATACCCGATGTTCAGTCCGAACATTCCGGCCGAGACAGGATCAAGGTCAAACCTTGCACTTTCGGTAACAGGAAAACCTGCGCTGCTCAGTTTAAACTCAGCTTTCATTGATCCGGAATTAAAGTTCTGCAGATACAGATAATAAGGTGTTATGATAAAACTGCTGAATATCCTGAATGATGCCGCTATGCCGCCTGACATGCCAGCGAGCAGTCCGCTTCCCGATGTTGTGTTATTAATTGTATATATGCCATTTGTGACGGGGTCACATATAAATTCTGTGGAGAAATACTGAAGGTTCAGTCCAAGGTAAACCGGTATTGAAACAAAGTCGTTTCTGAAAATTTTATAACCCGCGCCACCTGAAACATTAAAAAGCATGTACTCTGTATCATTGCTTAGTGTAGTATCGCCGTAGGTTTCCATCTTCATCTTTCCCGATATTCCCATGCCCGCAATTATGCCGTAGATCATGAGTTCGTCTGTGAGTGCGTAGCCGCATCCTGCACCAAGTGAGGTGCCGTAAAGGTTGTCACTTTTAATATCGGGATCGTCGCAGAGTCTGTCAGCCTTAAAACCTGCAGGCACAACGGAATAAAGAGTATCGCCTGACGTGTAACTGGTCATCGGCGAGAAGGAGTCTGATATAATTGATGCGGCAACATACTCGATTGATTCAACTGCTTTCCGGGATATGCCGGGGTCGTATGTGGCGGCGAACTGCGCGTTCAATGTTGCTGGTACAAGTAATATAAGGAGCATGGCGCTGCAGAAATATTTCATTTTTGGTCTCCTTCTATCCGGTCATTGCTTTAATCTTGCATGAGTATGTATTTATTGCAAGTTTTTTATAAAATGACTTCAGGCTTTTCTCCCGGTAACCAGGAACACGGTAAAACTCACTGTTTCCCCGGCCGGATTTTTTTTGTCAACAGCCGCAGCGGTCATGGACTTAACATCAGCGAGACCTGCATCGTTAAAGTATTCCATCATCATTTCCTTTGTGAAACCGTAGTGGTGCACACCTGTATTGTCTTCATGAAATTTTCCTTCGTCAGGATCAAGGTCCGCGACACAGAGTGTTCCGCCGGAATTAAGGTGGCCCGTAAGTTTTTGCACAAGTGATTGCACATCCCTTACGTGGTGGAATGTCATGGCGCTTGTAATTAAATCGAAGCTGCCGGTCAGTCCGTCAGCATCATCGGACTTGAGGTGTATAGTCCTGACGCTGTCAATCCCGGCAACCTTCAGTTTCGATTCCAGCACTTCTATCATCCCCTCTGAACTGTCGGCACACGTGAGGGTTTCAGTACGTTCAAGTATCTGTAGCGAGAGCAGCCCTGTGCCGCAGCCGAAGTCGAGGGCCGACATACCCTGTTTAATGTGAAGCATCTGATCAATTGCGTTGAATATGTCCCGGTTAAGTTTAATCCTCTGCGGCTTTTCATCCCATGTCAGGGCTGCCAGGTCAAAGTTGCGTTTATCGGTATGCATCAGTCGGTCTCCGTAATTTTATCAGGTAAAGCTTGCACTTGCATGAATGGATGTCAATGGTAATATCCGGAGCTTCAAATGGATTATAATCATTGACAATGTCCGCTTTTGCTCTATAATTGCCAGAGTTAAAGACCCGGAGAGGGCTGCACTTTATGAAGAAATTAAAACAGTATATATATAAATCAATCCTTTCTCTTCTGCTGTTTGCGTCTGCAATACCGGCTTACGCGCAGCAGTATTCAATCAAGGGCCGCGTCATTGACGGGTCCACCGGCAAGAATGCCGGCTTCGCCCTGGTGATAATAAAAGAGGCGGGTATTGTTGTTAATGCCGCCGGTGGAAATTATTATGCCGAGCTCCCGCAGCCGGGCACATACACCGTGCAGGTGCAGTCGCAGGGGCTTCAGACTATTACAACAACGATAACAGTGAACAGCAATGTTTCGCGCGACTTTACGCTTAGTCCCTTCGCGTCAAGAGGTAAGGGTGTCGTAATAAAAGGTGAGCGCGTGATACAGAAAATTTCGCGCAGGACCATGAAGGTGGATGAGATAAAAGAGGTTCCGGCATCTTTCGGGGATTCGGTCAACGCGCTGACCAGCCTGCCGGGTGTTATTCGGTCGGCGCCGGGCGGGTTCTTCGGCCCACTTGTAATTCGCGGAGCCGACCCCATTTACAACAGGTACTACATTGACGGCATGCCCATAGACAATCCTCTTCACTTTGGCGGGGTCCATTCAGTTATCGCAAATGACCTTATGAGCGAGATCGACCTTTTCTCGTCATCCTTTTCATCAAACTTCGGCGGGCCAATCGCTGCTGTTATCAGTATTAACACAATCGATGAAGTAGAGAGTTTCGGCGGGTGGGCTGACATCGGACTTATCTCGGCGGCAGCGCTGTTAAAGAGACCGATAACAAAAAAAGTTTTCAATGACAAAGGCGAAGATAAGAAAGTGAATACCGGATATGTTATAGCATCGGGCCGTGTCGGCTATCTTTCGCTGCTTATACCGGTTTTCTACGAGCTGGTGATGGGCGAGAAACTGACACAGCTTCCCGAATACTGGGATTACCAGTTGAAGATCAGGTACAATTATAACAGCCGCATTTCCATGACTCTTCTCTGTCTCGGCAGCAGGGACTACTGGCGTTTTCTTGTTGAGGATGACTATGTCGACGAGGAGTCTGGCGATGATCCGATGTTTTCAAACCTGAAATTCGATTACGATTCAACTTTTCATAACCAGGGTATTTATTTAACTTATGATGTTGCAAAGTTCAAAAATACGCTTATGGCATACAGTTCATGGAGCAGTCACCATTTTTATATCGGGGCAGGCTGGGAAGAGCTTCCCGCGGATCACTGGCTCAGGGATATCGCCATAGACTGTGTACCATATATTTTCGGCGCGAAAAACAATTTTAAATGGGAATGGCTGCCCGGTAATGCCGAGCTCCGCGGCGCAGTGGAGGCAACATGCTATTATTTTAACGCGCAGGGTGATTCCATTCAGCCCACACCAATAGCCATGACAGATCCCTGGGCCGCTGATGCCTATACTGTTGTCCCGTTTGACAAGCAGTTTCTAAACTTTGTACTGGGCGGCTACCTTGAGCAGAGGTTTACACCCGGAGGTTTAGTGTTCATGCCGTCGTTAAGGAGCGAATGGCTTGTAAAGAGCGGATATGTCGCGCTCGATCCAAGGTGCCTGGCAAGTTACAGGTTTGTTACAGATACAACCCTTTCACTGGCAGGTGGACATTACAGCTCATTTTTCCAGACAAACCCCTATGTCTTTCAGCAGGATCCCACGTACGCTGCACAGGGGGATACGCTTGAACCTGAAAAGGCATGGCACTGTGTCCTTGGTATTGAACAGGTTATTGAAGCGTTTACCGGCAGTCTGGAGATATTCTATAACAACTTCTACAATCTTGTGGAATCTTACCCCCATGATGAGAACGGTAAGCAGGTGCCCGGGATAAATTCCGGCAGGCTTATTGCGACAGGCCTGGAGCTGATGCTTAAACTGGAAAACAGCGGACGGAACGGATTTTTTGGATGGTCCAGCTACACATTTACTAATGCTGAAAGAAAAAGCGGACTCCCTGTCTCTTTTGACGTGAACGGTGACGAATGGCGTCATTACAGGTATGAACAGCGGCATTCAGTAAAACTTGTCGCGGGTTACAGGCGCGGTGAACATTCATTGAGCGGAAGGTTTCAGTTTTACTCATCCTTTCCATATACACCAATTAACGGCTCGGACGAATACCCTGCGGGAACAGGGAGGTACCAGCCCGTTTATGATATGACCAGGCTGAACGAAGAACACCTGCCGCACGACCACCAGCTTGACCTGCGGTACACACACCGCACGGAATATGAATGGGGCCATGTAAGCTGGTACATCGAAGTAATTAACGTTTACGGGCAATGGCATCATTCAAAAGAATACAAATGGAGATATGACCGGCCGTATGGTGAAGATAATCCGCAGGTTATAACTGACGAAGGGGGGCTTACGTTCCTGCCCAACTTTGGAGTAGAGGTCAAGTTTTAGGTTTAATTGAAAATGAGTTTAGCTATATAACTGTCATATAGCATCGTAAAATGGATATCCGCCTTCGCGGGTATGATAAACAGATTCATGGAGGGCAATGTGAAAAGACTGATACGATATACAGTTATTATATTCCTGGGATTCATCATTAGCGGCTGCTCAACATCACCGGTGTGTGTTACGTCAAGCCTCACGCCGCTACAGGGAAAAACCGTGACCGGAAACCTGGGGGAGTGCAGCGGGAGTGATACTGCCTGGTCCATACTGGGCATATACATGATAGGCAGGCCGGACATCAACCGTGCCGTACAGAAGGCGCTTGACAGTAAAAAAGGCGACACCATGATTAACGTGCGGTGTTATGAAACCTACAGCTACTTTTTATTTTTCAGCACGAGTACTGTTACTGTTGAGGGTGACGCCATAAAGTTCGCCGAGCCCGCAGTTGCCGAAGAGAAAAAGGGTAAAGGGAAATGAAGCTGAACCGCTTTGCCATCCTGCCGGTTATACTGCCGGTATTAATAATGTGTGGGTGCCTGTACGGCAGGGTTCACCCGCTGGCCCTTGAACCGTCGGCGAAGGTTATGCGTTCAACGGAATACGAGGTGCTGGGATATGCTGAAGGGATCTCCAGCGGTTTTACACTGCTGGGAATATTCCCTGTTACAGCACGGCCTGACCCTGCGCGGGCTGTTGACCAGGCCATAAGAAGCCTTGGCGGTGACAACCTCATTGAAGCGGTCTACTACAGCGAGAGAAAGGTATATATCGCAGGGGTGGTTGACATTGTACATGTTAATGGAAAGGTTATAAGATACTTGCAGTAATAAATTTTATGGAGTAGATAAATGGAAAACCTGCTTACATTGGGCGAACACGTAATTTTTTCCATCATGGGGCTTGCGAGTGTTCTTGCGCTTGCCGTTGTGATCGACAGGGGACTTATTTTCAGGCACAACGGAATGATCGGCGAAAAGATTTTCAGCGAGATAATATCGAAGTTCAGGCAGGGGGATCTTTCCGGTTTCGGCCGGTACCCGGAACAGTACCCGGAATCTGTCTACGCCAGGTTCGCATCGTTTATTGCCGAACACGCCTCTTCAGGCGAGGCTGCACTGTCGCACATGATGGAAGGAAAACTCATTGAAGAGAGGATGTTCCTTGAAAAGCGCATAGTAATTCTATCGTCCCTTGGAAACAACGCACCGTTTATTGGACTGCTTGGTACGGTTCTCGGCATAATAAAGGCATTCTACAATCTGGGTACACTGGGGAACACCGGGGCTGAGGTTGTCATGCGCAGTATATCCACGGCGCTCCTTGCGACTGCATGCGGACTGCTGATTGCCATACCGGTTGTTATGCTGAACAATTACTTTAGCCGCAGACTTAAAGGTATAATGATGAGCCTTGAAATTATGGCTAAAGAGGCCCTTGCCTGTGTAACCAGAAATAAATAAAGGAGAAAGTGTAATGGGCGCAGGATCTGACGATAACGAAGATGGAATAATAAGCAACATAAACATCACACCTATGGTGGATGTCATACTCGTACTGCTGGTAATATTTATGGTTACGGCTAACTTCCTCAAAAAGGAGTCGATCAACATCAATCTGCCCAAGGTTGCCTCGGCCGACCCTAACATAAAGGAATCAAAACAGGTTGCCGTGACAAAGGAGGGCAAACTCTTTCTTGAGGGACGGTCAATCACCGAGACTGCACTTGTCGACGAGATGACACGGGAGTCGAAGTACAGGCCCAACATGCGCGTTACGCTTTCTGCCGACGAGAACCTTTCGTACGGCACAGTGTCAAAGGTCATGGGGCTGCTGCGCAGAGCCGGCGTTACCAGAATGGCGCTCTCGGTTAAGAGGTGATCCGGTTTGTCCGATGAATCAATCATAATAACCATACGAAGGCGCAGGTTTTTTATAAAGCACCTGTTCAGGCTCTCTGTTGTGTTGTCGCTGCTGGTTCACATAATCGCGTTTTCCGGTTACTTTCTGAGCGGGAACGGAATGACAAAAGATGCCGGAGAGTTTCAGAATACCTTTGAGCTTGAGCGCCCGGATATCGAAATGGACATCCCTGCCGAACTGATAGGCGGGGACACCACTCCCGCGCCGGTTGCAAAACAGGAATGGATTGAAGGTACAAAAAAGGATGGTGATGACCCCGTAGAGAACGACATCAACACGAACCGTATATCGGGCGACGGTACAGATAAGGACGGTTACCTTTTCTCGTTCAATGGTGATGCCGCACCGCGTGCAATTGTGGACTTTGACCTGCGCCAGTATTACCCGCGCGAGGCGCTCGATGCGAACATAAGGGAATACCAGGTAACTGTGCTTGTGCAGATTGATGAAAGCGGGTCGTTGATCTCGGCAAACATAATGTCGGGAAAGGCTCCCTACGGTTTTAATGAGCAGGCTTTAAAGGCCGTGAAGCGTATGAGATTTTCACCCGGGTACAAAGCCGGTAAAAGGGTAAAGATGGCGCATTACCTGCCGGTTCTTTTTACCCTTGATTAATCTTCACCTTCAGCTTCATCGGTTGCATTTGTCCTGGCCAGTGTTTCATTAAGCATAAAGGTTGTGCCTACCAGGCTTTCGGATGATCCGCTTATCTCTTCAGCACCGGCGGCAAGGTCCTGCGTTGCAGTATTAATAACAACTACTGATTTTGAAATTTCGTCGATTGCGTTTTTAAGTTCCTCCATGGACCTTTTTATGTCATCGGATCCGTCGAGTACCTCTGCAGCGTTTTTCTGAAGCTGTTCGTTCATAACAAGGTCACTTTCAGAAATTTTGTTAACCTCTGCAACAATGTCACCAAAGCTGGATGCAAGTTTGAGTACCTCTTCGGATGAAAGGTTTACCTTTTGAAGAGTCTGGCTTGTCACGAGCATTTCGTTTTCAGTTGTCTTAACCAGCCCTGTTATTTCTTTAGCGTTCATCTGTGTTTTTTCGGCAAGTTTGCCCACCTCGTCCGCGACTACTGCAAAACCTTTACCCTGTTCCCCCGCACGCGCAGCCTCGATAGAAGCGTTAAGAGAAAGAAGGTTTATCTGGTCTGATATGTCGTTGATAAGAATGGTCGCCTCGCTGACCTTTTTACTGCTTGTCATGGCATTTTCCATGGCTTTCTGGCAGATTTTGACAGCCTCCATTGCGCTGTTTATCTGAAGGTCAAGGTTGGTTTTTAAATCGAGCGCTTTCTGCATGCTGTTCCTGCTGCTTGTTACAAGGGTAAACATCTGCTTAAGGTTGTCAATGAGCAGCCCGGTTTTTTCACTTTGAACTACGGTCATTTCTGTTGATGATTCCGATGATGCAGCGACTTCTTCAAGTGTAGAGGTAATTTCTTCGACGCTGGCAGCCTGTGATTGCGCGTTGTCTGAAAATGTTGACGCATGTCCCGCAAGGTCATCCGCTGTTTCCGAGAGCCTTTTAGCCACATCGGTGCAGGTTTTTACTATTTCGTTGATCTCTTCAAGATACTTCTGAAGCTGGACGTTCTTTTTTTCAGTCTCGCCGAGTGTTGCCTTTACTATTTTAAATATCAGTATGCAAAGAACTGCAACAAATATTGAGACTATCACCATCTGTGCAGTTGTCCCAATGTGACGTGACTGCGGGATTATATCACCTGATCTCATTACAATGGCAGCGCCTGCAGAAATAACAAAGAGTGTAATGGTTGAAATCATGATCCTGTTCCCGAAAAGGGAGGCCATAACAATAAATATGAGCAGGTAAAGAAGGTAAACAAATTTGCCTGTAATAGTCCCGACCAGCAGGCCCTGAGCTGTAACAAGCAGCAGGGGCAGCAGTACGCCGCAATAGACAGCGACAGTGTAAGCGCCTGTTTTAAGAATCAGGAGGCATACAAAAAAACCTGCAAGTATAACAAGCATGCTTATGTTGTAGAACTTTGTCGCTGCATCAGCAGAAAGAAGATTGGTCGATGTCTGCGCCAGCAGAATAAGGCCTATGAAAACTATCTGCATCCACATGAATACAGATGCTCGCTGCCTGAGCATAAACGATGCTGAATCATATTTTTTCAGAAAGAATCTTTCAAGGAGACCCGGTTTCTTTGCCATTAAGTTATATCCTGCCGTTCAAAATGATTTTTGTATTGAGTAATTACCTGCCGGAATATATCCGCGGCAGGAGTCAGTCACGTTTGTCATAATTCTAATATAATGTAAACATTTTAATAAAAAAATGCAAGTCCCTTAAGCGGTATACTTAAAAGTTAAAAGGACTTATTTTTTTCAGCACAATGTTAAGATATATCCGGGTGCTGAACGTACTATCGTAAGGAATCCCTGATATTTTTTTTATGCAGAACAACGATGTTAAGTATCGGATAGATACAGATGCATAGAGTTACCACAATGTGCATTATAAACTTAATCCTGAGGGGATGGGCCAGCTGTGCAAAAATGTAAAACAGCCCGGTTGCAACAATTACCATATAGATAATTCCTGCGGCAAGAGCAATGCAGGATGCCGCAAGGCTTAATAATCTGCCTGAATTTTTTTTTAACAGCAGCCCAATCCCCCCTGCAATCATGGGGAGAGCAACCGAGAGTCCGGTAACAGCAATGGTGATTCCCGCGGTTCTGTCGGTGATCCTGGCTGCAATGGCCGCAATTGCTGCTGACACTATCAGTCCGAACAACCCCAGCAGTATATTCAAAAAACCGATAATTTTTAGCAGTGCCGGTTTATTCTTCATTTTGTTCTCTGTATTTTGGGCGGTCGGCATATTCCTCCGGTCTCTGTTCGGGTTATGGTATTATAGGGCTTCTTAAGTGGTGTGTCAACAGATTTGCAGTTAGCAGTCTGCTGAAAACCGGGGATTTCTTAAGCAGTAAAATTTAATGCTGATAAGAAAGAATCAACATGAAAAATATTTTCAGGGTGCGGAATTATGTGCAGTTTTTTAAAGGGCACTGCGGGGATTATTTTGTTTTTTGCCGTGATTTTATGATTTTAGTTAAACACCGGTTGTGGTTCTGTAAAAACGCTCATTTTATGATTTCGGCTGTTTTTTTAAACAAAATGTCCCGATTTTATAATAAAAACCAGAATTATAAGTTAAATAACTTGCAATCCAACCGGGATAAAATGTATAATATAAAAAATTTGAACGGGAATTTATTATGCCAAAAAAAGGTGAAATGACCAGGGAACATATTCTTCTTTGTGCAGAGAAAATTTTCTCGCAGAAAGGATACTATCAGGCACAGGTGTCTGATATCTCCACACTTGCGCGGGTTGCCAAGGGGACAATTTACCAGTACTTCACAACCAAGGAGCATCTCTTTATTTCACTTATAGAAAAATACGTTGCAGCATGGCAAAAAGAGGTGGCAGTCGATCTTGGCGACTTTGTTGGAACAGGTAATTCGCAGGAATATGCGCGGGCCTACCTGCGGCACAGGATGGGCAAAACCATAGCCTTTTTTCTTAAAAATGAGGAGAGGACAAAGATAATTCTACGGATGAGCCTGGGTGTCAATGAGGTGATTGAGCAGGTTGTGAGTATTTTTGAAGATTCTGTACTTAAGGCTATAATTAATGACATTAAACTGGGCAAAAAGTTCGGTCACATTAATCCCACACTTAACGAAGAGCTAAGGGCAAACGGCCTTCTGGGCGGCATAATGCGCGTGGCCTATTTTTATTTTGTCATGAAAAAGCAGAGTTTTCTTAACCAGGACATAGGCAGTTTTACCGATGATGCAATATTATTTACCCAGAATTGTCTTAACATGTTCAATTCCGGGGAGTAGGCATATAACCCTGTTCTGATTTTACTACGGCTGTAAGGTTATTAATACTTCGGATTACTACCCGTTTAATCGCTAAATATCTAATAAATTTTTTTTGTCCTAATTTATCTATGAATTACTCACAACGAATGGCGTTATTTTTTTAGCTTGCTGAATGCGTATACCCGATTGTTTTTCATAGTATACTATAACTGTACACGTGTAAAAATTTGTCTAAAATTTTTATTATATTCTTGACAACAACCCGCCTGTGTCGATATTTTAATAAAAACCGGCTCGTCGGTTTTTATTTGTTGAATTGGAGGGTGTATGAAAGTGATTAGAAAATATTTATTCATGATTTTTGTTTTATCCATTGCGGCATTTTCAGGCTGCGGTGCAGACGTGGCCGGTGTGGCAGCCGGTGATATTGATGACGGTCTCAGCTCGGACTATTTTATTAAAAGTCTTTCAGTTGATGCCCCATCTCTGGCTAACGAGGATGATCCCAATGCTACAAAGCTTAATTTAAAATACAGCTTTGTGCCGGGTGAATGGGATAACGAACTTGAAGTTCCATATTCCATTGATATAATAACGGTTACCGCTGAAAAGAACCACACATGGGCTTCCATGTATCTTGGTGATTCTGAAACCGGAACTGAGCTCACAAGCGGCGACCCTTCGGGGCCGATTACACTGCAGGTGGGTGAAAACACCGTAACAATAACAGTTGTTGCACAGGATGGTCTGGAACTTGAATACAACATTAATGTGATCCGTCATACGGCAGAGCATGCCGATGCCGCTCTTTCAACACTTGAAATAGATGGAATAACCTTGAGTCCCATTTTTGACCCGGCTTCGTCAGAGAGAACTTTTTCAGGCTCATCGAATGATGATTATATTGATATTACCGCATACGCAAGGTCTGCCGGGGATGGAGCCACGGTTGAACTTATTGCAAATAGCGATGAAGTGAGTGACTGGAGCGATGTTCCGCTTAACGGGGGAATGAATACAATCCAGGCAATATGCACTGCGGGAGATGGTACTACGCGTGAGACTTATACGCTGAACATATTCAGACAACAGATTACAACTACTGCAGATCTTGTTGCACTTTCAATTAGCGGTGCTTCGTTCGATAAACCGTTTGATAAGGATACAACGTCTTATAAAGTAAACCTCAGTGCATCAATGAATCCCATTACCCTTGTGGCCCAGGCTGAATCATCCTCTGCCTCTGTAGAAGTCATAATTAATGGTTCTACAATCGCTCCTGAAGATTACGATAACATAACCGTTAATGATGGCAATATAATTCTTGTGATTGTTACCAATGGTGAACTTGAGAAGGTGTATGACATTTCTGCTACTGTCAGTACGGCCAGTGCAAACGCAGACCTCAAGAGCCTCAAGGTTGGTGTTGGTACGATCAGTACAAGGCCCATACACCCCGGGACATTTGTGCGCGGCGCCACATACCATGACCCGAACTCGGTTAAATTTACAAAAACAGTAACTGACTACGTTACAGTAATATACGGCTTTACTTCAATGAACGTTACAGCAGTTGTTGATGATAATGCCGCATCAAATGTTCAGTTCACAACGAGGAGATGTTACGGCACAGCCAGCGAAGCTGACGGAACTGTGTCGGCGCAAAACTTTGCATCAGGGACTGCCACTGCAACAATTGGCCTTGATGCTGGCTATGTGACCCGGATCAGTATAACAGTCACAGCTGCAAGCGGAGCTACAAAGGTTTACACCCTGTATGCAAAACTTCTTAATGCAGATGAATTCTACTGGGGTATTTACGCCCAGCCCATGGATGCATCAAAGAACAGATGGACCAAGCCTCAACCTGGAACATATAATGGCACAGGACTGGTTTCTGGAACTGTTAAATGGGTGGTGACAACAGCCCCTGTAAGCACAATAACCCTTACAAACTATAATGATGGCAAGCAGAATTTTCTGTACAATGACGGAGGCTATGTTGCCAACGGCGCTCACAGGGCTGAACTGAAAAGCCTTATGGCGAAGGATGGATGGGATGTGACCTATAATCCGCCGTTCCTTATTAAGACAGTGGCAGGTGAGTATGTGGCAGAGCTTGATTACCACCTCTGGATTGATGACAGCGATCCTGTAGAAGCAACAGATTCTTATACAGGCATCAGATACCTGTCTGACGAGTGGCAAATACAGACTTTCAAGAATGTTAAGCCTTATCCGTTTACTGCTACCTACAACTGGTTTGAACCATGGACTGACGGGCAGTAGGGCGCGACCTGTTCCGGCCCGGAGTTAAGCCCCGGCCGGAACGCCAACAAAATCAGAATACAGGAAGGAATATAGGATAATGTCAAATAAGATTAAAAGTAAATGCCTGAAGGCCGGGATTGCCATGCTGGTACTGCTGCAGGCTGCAGCCGGTTATTCAACCGAGCTGAACCAGGAGGATGGTATAATGACCAATCACTCCACAGAGTATGTTCGTACCCTGAACAGGAATACTTCAACAGACCCGGACGCAGCCTTCTATAATCCCGCGGGACTCGTCTTTATGGCAAAGGACGGTTTGCATATAAATTTTTCAAGTCAGACGTATCATGTAAAGAAGACACATACGCTCGATTTTTATGCTCTCAAGATTGGGGAAACGGGTAGTATAAATCCGACTCCACACAGTGATGCTATCGGCACATTCGAAGGAACATTGCCTGACGAGTATGGAGCTGAACTTACAGCACCGGTACTCCCGGGTTTTGACATTGTATGGAAACAGGATAAATGGGCAGTGTTCTTTGACCTGGCAGTAATGCAGGCGGCCACTAACATGATATTCGGGGATGGTCTTGCAGTACTCGACTGGGGAAACCTGCTCGCATTTGAGACAACTTTTGATCCAAGTACACAGGCGTTTATAACTTTTTCATCGGACCCTGAGGCAGTGAGAAACGAAATGTATATCGGTATTACCCTTGGCGGCGCCTATGAAATCATGAACTGGTTATCTGCAGGCGGCGGTTTGCGAATAATACATGCAAGCGGCAATATGCAGGTTAAGATTAATGATGTTCAGTATCTACGGGATACTACACCACTTGTTGCTGATGGACTTGAACTTAAAAATGATGCTGCAGATGAATGGGACCTTGATACAGATTACGAGGGATTCGGTTTTGGAATTATTTTAAGTACACACATTAGGCCTGAAGGCCTCGTTCCGGTGCTTAAGGGGCTTGATGCGACACTCAGGTTTGAATATTACCTTCCCATGGAACTTGAAAAGAAGAATAACAGTTTTAAGGCGCCCGTTGCCATTGAACAGAGCGGCAATGTTGACATTTTTAAAGATGGGACTGCTGATCCTTCGTTTAACGGAGGTGGAGGTTATGCAAGTCCGGGCGGAAATGGAACCAAAATTCTCAAAACCACTTATGCTCCTACGCTTAACCTGGGATTATCATACATGCTTTTTGACTGGATTAAACTGCTGTCGTCGGGCCAGATATCTTTTCGACAGATGCGCGACCTTGACGGCAGAGAGGATGACTATAATGTGGGATTTCAGGTCGGTGCCGGTGTTGAATTCATTCTCAATCAGAAGATAACACTCAGTACGGGCTATCTCTACAATAATTTCGGTATCAAACCCGAGGCTCGTACTGAAGCGGATATGCTGCTCGATTCGCATCAGTTGGGTGCGGGGGCCAAATTCAGTGTAGATGAAAACCTCGATATCAACATAGGGGCTTTCTACCAGTATTTTGTACCTGTGACGGTAGGTTATGTCAAGTATGTACATGTGACAGAACCGACATGGAGTTACCTCAAAAAAGATTACGAAGAGGCAAGGTACAGTGTGTCGATAGGCGCAACGTACAGGATGTTCAGCAGTGATTCTTCATCGGGGTCGGGTTTTGTTGATGATAAAGATGATGTTAAGTCAAAGAAAAAGGATAAGCAGGTTAAGTAACCTGCATTGATATAAAAAGTGGATTTAAAGGAGTTAATATGAAGCTGAAAAAAATGATTAATGCGGGAATACTTACCGGTTTGTTTGCCGTTATTGTTTGCGCCTGCGGCGGTGCAGGTTCTCTGTCAGGTAACAGCAGTGCCGCGCCTGATGTGCCTTCAGGTGTCACGGCGACACAGGGGACACTTGAGGAGGGCGTTCTCATAAACTGGGATGATGCCGGCGATGCCGAATACTATATAGTCTACAAGGCACTGGATACACCTGAATCATTTAAGGTTGTTGCTACCAGGGTTATGACTAATTCATATACTGATACACCGGTCAGTTCCGGCAGAATCTTTTATTACAGGGTAGCAGCGGGTAACGGCAACAGCTGGAGCGAGCCGGGTACAGAGGTTATGGGTTTTGCTTTAAAGGGGACTCCAATGCCTCCGGCATCGGTAACTATACCGGTTAACCAGATAGGCCAGGTTACACTGGAATGGGATGCTGTTATTAATGCCGATTCCTACAATGTTTACAGGTGTGATGTTAAATACGGTACATACGCGAAACTGAATTCAGAGGCGATAACATCGGCAACATATACCGATACAACCGCTCTGGCTGATAAAAAATATTATTATAAGATTGTGCCGGTTAATGAATATGGTGAAGGCGCTGAAAGCGTGATAATATCAGGCAGTGCGCTGCAGCAGATTCCGGTATGGTCGGGAACTGTGGTTCTTACCGCTACTGATGAAACATTCGGCGAAAAGGTTATGATAACCTGGACTGCAGCAGATTATGCTGCGACATATACCGTGTTAAGGGCTCCTGAAGTCGAAGGGGCTGCAGGTGAATACGCTGTGATAGCGGAAAATGTAACCGGCCTTGCCTTTGATGACAGGGATACTGATATATCTGATAAAACACCCTATTATTACAGGGTGGTTGCTGTGAGTTCGGGAGGTCAGACAGACAGCGGTCTTTCGGATGCCGGTTCTGTGGACAGAAGCAAGCCTGCCCAGGTCAATCCACCGGCAACAGTCAGGGCCTCGAAAGGATCAATCAATGTTATAACTGTAACATGGAGCGAGGTGCCTGAGGCAAACGGAGGTTATTCTGTCTACAGGAGCAGCTCGAGCAGTTTTACTTTGCCCATTAAGGTAGCGGATAAATTTACAGCCGCAGCAGTGGAAGGTAAAATTTCATTTGATGATACAACAATGGCCCCTGTTGCAGACCGTGAAACATATTATTACAAGGTTACCGCCTGGAGCGTAGCTGGTGTGAACGAGGTTGAAAGTGGAATGAATGCTTCATCGGCTGAGGGTTTTACTAACCCTGATCTTCCAGGGGTGCCTGTGAATATTGTCGGTTCAATGAACTACACTGACGGATCCATAACGGTTTCGTGGTCAGCTGCTGATTCATGGACCAGGCAGTACACTGTATACAGGTCTGATGACGGAGGGGAAAACTACAATCTGATATGTCAGAATCAGACCGGAACGAGTATAACTGAGACACTCGTGGCCGATGGCGGAACAGTCGAAGCAGGAATTGAATATCTCTACCAGATAAAGGCCATTAACTCTCTCGGCCAGGAGAGCGCGCTAAGTTCCGATACATCTGCAATGTTTACTCTTAGGGTGCCCACAAACTTTCAGGTAACATCAAAGTATAATTATGACTGGTACTGCACATATACTTATACTGTCACCTGGACAGCTGTGAAGGGTGCAACCGGTTACGAGGTAGGTTATTATTACAGCGACGAGTGGCACCTTATAGGTATAGCAAATCCTGCAACTACCACGGTTACTTTTAAAAGCCCCAATTATGGCGGAGGCAGCTATCCTGTCAGGATCCGATCAATTAACACTACTCCTGATATTGAGGGTGATGAGGATATTTACAGCGACTACTCTGCAGAAGTAAGGCCTTAGAGAATATTTTAAGAGATACTGTTTAAGCCCGGAAAAGGCTGCCCGTGAGGGTGGCCTTTTTTTATTGCGTCCGGGAAACAGATAGGTCAGGTTAGGGCTCTGACCCCCGCTTCGATGAGTTGTGCTCTGACCCTGATTTCCGGTAAATCCATGCTCTGACCCCCGGTATTCCCTGAAAGGGGCTCTGACCCCGTAATCACCATTAAACTGCACAAAATCAATCTTTTTGCTCATTTATTAAAACCTACAAGTCACTTTTTTTAAAAAAAAGTCCAGAAAGGCTTTTTTTATTTGACACACTTGGGCTTTTTTGTTAAAATGCACTAAATGTAGAAAATGTACAAATGTAATCGATTTTTATCCGCTTACATGGCCTCAATTTTCACTGGTTGCTGTAATAACGGGTAAAATCACAATGGCAAAAATATTCAGCACAAAATTTTAGTTAGAGGAGTATGGGATGATCAGAAAAGTAAAGTTGGTTTTTCTGGCTTTTGCACTTATAACACCATTTTTCCTTGCTTCGTGCGGGGGGAACGGTTCGGGAAGTAATTCTCCCGATGTGAGTGTGGCCACTGACCCGGATGCTTATAATGATGGAGCGACTGATGATGCAGACCAGTATGTTCTGCTCATTGAAGCTGAAGATGGAAAGCTGCCTATAAACGGCGAAAAACTGGACTCGGATGATTACGGTTCGGTTGATGCGGTAATTTCCGCGATTGATGAAAACGGTAATTCATGCACGGTTAAAGTGGACGATGATGGCAACATAACAGTCAAGCCTGCCGACGGTTCAGTGGAGGGGACTTATACTGTCACAATAATTACAGGCGACAGGGAATATGAACTGGTGGTTACAGTTGATGCTGACGGCAATGCTGCGGTAACTTCGTCAACAAGCGTTATGGCCGGTCATTCGATGGTTCTTGATCTTGATGGGGGCACACTTCCAAATGGTGATGATATAATCACGGTTACTTCAGGCGGGATTCTATCGGGCTATGAGCTGGACGATTCAATTGCAGGCATAACAGTTACAGATAATAGTGGCAATATTATCACAGCAACAGTTGATTCTGTAACCGGCGACATTCTTGTAGAGGGTGAAGGTTCAGGCCCCTACACAATTGTTCTAACAATGGATGACGGATCTATTATAACCGTAACCACCGATGCAAACGGTAAAGTAACCGGAATCACGGTGAACGGTTCCACAATTATACTCAATCTTGATGAAGGAACTGCAAGCTTCCCGGGAACTGCTCTGACCCTCTCTGAGTCGGATAACGGTGTATGGTCACTTGCAGATGGTGTGGCAATACTCGGCGTTACAGCTGCAGACGGATCAGTCGATATAGACCTTTCAAATGTGTGGATCAACCAGGTAAACGGCGATATAATGATCCTCGGCACAGTTGCACCTGTCGGGCCTTATACTATCAAGGTCTCTGTTGATGGTGAAATATACATTATTACAACAGACGCTTCAGGCAATGTGACAGGGATAATCCCCGGAAATACACTTCTTGTGCTTACAGGTGGTTATGTGACACACAGCGGGAATAATGTTGTCCAGGTATCAACTGATTCATCAGGTGCATGGGCGCTTACCGGCAGCATAAGCAACATGTCGGCAAAAGATGCGGATGGTAATACAGTCAATGTTTCAATCAATCCGGCTAACGGAAATTTGTGTACATCGGGCAGCTTTACAGATCCTGTAACAATAATATTCGATTACACAAACCAGAAGGGAGATGTTATTACATATACACTCGTTGTTGCAAACGGCAGCCTTGTTTCATACCAGGCGCTTGTAACAGATCCCGGAGCTGACTTTGACTTTTCAACTGTCACTAATGTAAAAATTTCACTCAGCGTTGTTGATGAAAAGACAGGTTTTGCAATAGGCCAGGCTTCTATAAATCTTGTAAACAACGACGGTGCATACAACTGGCAGGGATTTACTGACAGTAATGGTCTTTCAGTATTTGAAGCAACTGTTGAGTCTGCGCAAAGTACTGCAAAAATTGTAGTTACACGTGAAGGCTACCAGACCGTTGAATGCATCATAACCGGCCTTGGCCAGTTAATTGAGTATGGTAAAAAAATCTCGATGAAAGCGATTGACGGTTCTGTTATTGTGGACAGCGACGGTGACGGTGTTGCGGATTCGGATGAGGACGCGGAATTTGTGAACGATCCCACTGCTGCAAAGGCGATAAAGGCGGTATATACCCTTGCATTTGAGGACATGTACCCGAACAAGGGCGACGCTGACTTTAATGACCTGGTTGTAAGGCTTACAATAAGGGAGATCATTGACGGCCAGAACAAGGTGTGCAGGATTGAGCTGAAGACCAAACTCCTTGCATCAGGCGCGGGATACACGAATAAGTTTGCAATTAACATTCTCGGCACGCGCTACATGCTTATCGAGAATCCCAAAGCAACCGGTACTTATACACTCGGCAATAACTGGAATTCAGAGCCTCATTTTGGATACCAAGAGTGCGCGGAGCAGACCCATGAAACTATAGTGTTCAGCCAGGGCGTTGACAGGAGCGAACTTGGGCCCATGCCCTATGATCCGTTCATTATCTGTAACGGTGTCGAGGCAAACCAGGTGCACCTGCCTTCTGTTGCGACTGAATTTACCGGGATGGTAAAGGATACAGATGGTTTTACATGGGCGTTAATAGTTCCTGAAAACTGGGCATGGCCTTATGAGAATACAAAAGATCCACACTGGCATGGATACTTATTGTATTCAGGACACTCGAACAGCATATTCCAGGCATACCCGGAATTTGACGACTGGTACCAGAGCGGCGGAACTCTTAGCGCAGACTGGTACCTGCGGCCGGATACACGCTACACCTTCAGCAGGTAACCGGCTGAAACAATGAAGTATTTAAAAGGCTGTCCATAAGGGCAGCCTTTTAAATTTATGCTGCTGCTGTTGGTTTGTTTTGATCAGTGTTCAATCACTCAATATCACTCAATTGCTCTGACCCCGGTTACGGTTAGAAACATAAAGCCAGCCGTTTAAGATGCGCGTCCTCATAGAATAAAAACTTGTTTACACGTTCTTCGAAACAGGACCCCAACCTGGTAAAATAGGGATGCAGAGTAATCTTTACCGACACTTCACAGTTTTCAGCAAGATAACAATTAATGAAACCAATTGCGGTGTCTCTCGGATTGCGGGCAATCCCCTTTCTTACAGGATTGTAACCTATATACCACAGCAGCCATAAAAGATACTGCTGCGGGTCTTCGGCTTCTTCGATTATTGTCGATCCAAAACGTTCGTTCCAGAAAGCTCCGGTTGTTCCCATGGCCCTGTTATATTTCTCAGCTATACGAGCTTTGATAAACTGCATTATGTGTGAAATTGAAGGCTGCTGTTCAAATGTCCTTATGACCAGATGAATATGGTTAGCAACAATTTCTGCTGCAACCAGTTCAAAATGGTACTTCTCCTGGCACATTTTTATAGCTTCAATAAAATATTTGCGGCCGTATTTTCCAAGAAGTAGATTCTTTTTGCCATGACACCTGCTGAAGCAATGGTGGGTAAGCCCCTGGCCTTTGATACGTAGTTTTCGCGCCATTTTAATTCTCCGTATGTTGTTTATAGTTATACGTTTTCCAAGGGTGGAATGTAAAATTTTTTTTACAAAAGAGGTTAAGGTTTAGCGGGGTCAGAGCGTGTCCCTGGGGTCAGAGCGTGTCCCTGGGGTCAGAGCAGGTTTAATATTCAATTTTTTAATTTAAGAAATAAAAAAACTGTCGTGTGGACAGTTTTTTTGTGTTTCATATCACCTGATTGCCAGGATCAGTTGAGGAATCACCCCGTGTCTACTCATCAAAAAGGGAAAGAACGTAGCGTGCAAGTTTCGCAGGATCCATTCCAGTGGGATCAACAGCCTCCATGAGGCCTGTGCTTAGAAAAATAATCTGTGTTAT
>JAAYBQ010000206.1 GCA_012730035.1 Spirochaetota bacterium | reverse complement strand
GGAATATCCCGCCACAGAGTCGGGATCGACTTTAAGTATATTTAAGTAATATTCCCTGGCCTTGAGATATTGCCCCTGCATAAAATATGCGTTTCCTATGCCAACAAGTGCTGTTATGTTTTCGTCATCAACAAGCAGCGCCCTGCGGTAGAAGTTTATGGACAGGTCAAGGTTGGTCTCCTGCGAGGGGTCCTTTTTCCCGCCGAAGTACCACTTGGGGACAGAGGGTTTAAGCGAAGGATAGTAGTTCTTGTCAATTCTGGCGTAAAAGTAACCCAGATTGTTAAGGGTATCTATATTAGTCCTGTCAATGTTATACGCTCCGTTAAGCTTTAGCAGCGATTCGGAGTAGTCTTTATTTTTAAAATATGCCCGGGCGTATGCGTTGTAGCCGTAAAGGTAATCTTTTGCATACTCCTCGTCAACTTCGAGGAAAAGTTTTTCAGCCTCCTGGTATCTGCCCTTGCGGTCAAACCTGTTGCCTTCAAGGCCGCTGCTTATTATCAGCTCAACACCCCTGTTGATCAGACGCTTGGCCATTACCGGTTTATAAATAAACTGATAAGATAGTATGGTAACAAGAAATGCCACTGCTGCGGATATTCCGAAGATTTTTGTGAATTTTAAAAGTTTCTTCTGGCGCTCGCGTCCTTCGATTGTGTATTCGGGCCTCTGGGATATTACCCGTCTCTTGAGTCCCTTTTCGTCAACAAGGGTTATGTGTGTTTTAAGTTTCTTTTCAAGAAAGTTCTTTACGCTGTCTTCACTTTTTCCGGAAACGATCATGTCAACAAGCCTGCGTGTATCGGCAGCTGAAAACAGGTCATTAATTATAACGTCACGGATTGTGTGGCGCACGGCTGGATTAAAGAGTATCATTGCCTTTTTAAGTCTGGCAAGGTCGCGGTCTGTAACTTCCAGTGACGATCCCTTTTCTGTTCCGGATGTCTGAGCATCAGGTTTAAAGGGGCCTGGTTCTGACTCGAACTCATCCTCAAGAGGTTCTATTGTAAGAGTATCATCGTCCTCGTATCTTGCTTCAGCGGGTTTCTGTTCTGTAAAGTCATGGGTGATTTCAGCAGATTCGATATCTGCGAATTCATCAAAACCGGAGGGTTGGGCAGGTACGCCTTTGTCCGGTTTATCGACAGGGGTCTCTATGTCAAGGAACTCGTCCTGGTGGAAATCCTCGAACTCATCAAGCGTGCTCTTTGTCTCTGCCGGAGCTTTTTCTTCACCAAGGTCAATATCGGAAAATTCCAGATCCTCGCCCAGGTCTACGTCGGCAGGGAGCTCTTTTGCCGATGGCGTTTCACTTGTCCCGTCCGAAACAAGACTGTCTATGTCAATATCCGGTATGTCCTGGTCTGCAGCTTCGGACAGGTCGGCATGTTCATCAATGGATATTTCATTGAAGTCGGGTATGCTCAGGTCCTCGTCGCTTTCGATAGATATACCTTTGGGCTGTTTACCCTCTCGTGCGGGAATTTCTTCAGGGATTACCGGGATGTCCCCGATATCCTCAAAACTTTCATCTAACGGTGCAGCAGGTGTTCCCTCGTCTTCAATGAAAGAGAGGTCGCTGTCAGAGAGCGGCAGTATCTCCTCTTGGTCACCGGGTAAAATTTCAGAAGGTTCTGTTATACTCTCGGTAATGTCCTCGAATTCATGTTCCCTTATCTCTTCAGCTTCGGGAGGGAACAGGTCTGTATCATGGTCGAGTTCATGAAGGCCCAGTTCTTCTGGCCTTTTTTCATGGATCGAATCATCGTATTCAGGCATCAATTCTTCAAATGCTTCCTCTTCAGCTGAACCGGCAGGTTTTTCCTCGTCGGATGGCTGAAACCGCATCGACGGTTTGACGTCCCTGGCAGGCAGAACCTGTGTTTCCCCCGTGACTAGTTTTACTATGCGGTCAATCTCGGCCAGTTCGTCAGGGGTGTATTCTATTTCAGTTTTCTTCGCTGCCATTAATCATTCCGTAATTTAAAGTTGCCTTATGAAGAGACATAATTCAGCAAATATTCTTTTATATTAAAAATCAATAAAAATTCCGCTTATGCAACAAATAACTGCTGAATAGCAGCAGTTATCCTCTTATTATTTATCGACAAAAGAACGTCACTTTTGAAGTTTAAAATAAAAAGTTTAAGTTTATAAGTTTTAACGGCGGGCAGTCCCGCGGAAGAGTAAAACCTTTACAAAATTGTTCACTGATATTTTTTCTGTTACCGATATATAAATCATGCAAAGGCTGCCTGAAGTATTACCGGGTAGCAATGTTGTATTTTTTTATTCAGGGTGAACATAATGAGGAGAGCCGGAAAGCTCTGCATGATACTTTGTGCTGTTCTGCTTACATCTTCCAGGTCAGACAGCATTGCAGAAACTGATTACCAGAAGCTTATGTTTCTTAAACAGGCAAATCCGCCGGAAAAAATACGGCTTATAATGACGCAGAACTATGGAACTGGAAAACCGGCTGTTGCTGACGGCCTGCTCTTTACCTACAGGAGCAGGAAGGCTCTTAAGGTTTCGATAGCCGGAAATTTCAGTGCCTGGAAGCTGCAGAAAATGGAGCGCGGCAGGGATGGCGTCTGGTTCTTTTTTCTGTCGGACGGGGTTTATTCCGGAAGGATCGAATACAAGTTCAATGTTGACGGATTATGGACAGAGGACCCGTATAATATTGCGCGTGAGGATGACAGGTACGGCTCATATATCTCTACTGCCGAGCTTGAACCGGCCCGTGAAAACAGGCTCGTTACCTACAAGATGCTCAGAAAAGATCTTGTTGTATTCAGGATATACAAACCCGAGGCATCAGTTGTTTCGCTTGTGGGGGATTTTAACGGATGGAATCCGGAAAACGATCTGCTCCGCAGGGGGACTGACGGTATATGGAGACTGGAAAAGCGCCTTGCGTCGGGTACATACAGGTACAAGTTCGTTGTTGACGGCCAGTGGCTGCCCGACACATTTAACCCGGATTCGGCTTCGGACAGCACGGGCGATATATGCTCGGTTATTAAGATCAGGCGTTGACGTTATTTGCAGTAGACAAAATCATCTTCATGGAACCATCTTCCGCTTGACCAGTCCATCTTTTCATTGACATGGAAACTGTTCTTGTAGGCCATGCTGCCGTTATCCCTGACATAATAGCCCAGGTAATAATAATCAAGTCCCAGGGATAAGGCGTATTCGGTCTCCCGCAGCACGCTGAATGTTCCAAGCCTGAAATCGCTGAAGTCAGTGTCATAAACAAAGTATATGCTGCTCAGAGCCCTTGACGATGCGTCAAGGAATCCTGCAGCAATCAGTTTGTCCTCAAGGTAGTATTCGGACTGGATTGCCGGGCAGGATTGAGTGTAGAATGAATGTAAAAAATCGCTCTCGGATGAAACCTTTCCGAAACGTACTTCGGAGTGTTTTTTGTATATTTCGTAAATTGCGTCGCTGTACTCAAGTTCGTTAAAGCGGACTGTGATTTCTGCACACCTGCGCAGGGCGCGTTTCATGCTCTTTGAGTAATTCAGTTCCGCGGTGCGCAGCCTTATGGGTATGCATTCTTCGCATCCGTTGCATACAGGCCTGAAATAGTACATGCCGAATTTTCTCCATCCGCGGGCAAGCAGAATGTCAAGTTCATCGGCAGTAAGCTGCGACGCGAAAAAATAATTCATGCGCCACTTTCTGCCTTCAAGGTACGGACAGTCTGACTCCGGGCTCGTCTGCATGTCTGAGTGCAGGATCATTGGCCGCCTTCAGTTGACTCCGTACTTCGCGCGGTATTCCTCCATTTTCCCGATCATGGATGCGTCGATTCCGTAGCTGCCTGAAAGTGACGGAGTCTTAAGAAATTCTATTATATCGAGAATATTTACAATCGGGTAGAACCTGAGTCCTGCAGATTCTGTAAGCTCCTGTATGGCCGATTTTTCGCCGGTCCCTTTTTCCATGCGGTCAACGGATATAATCACCGCCGCAAGTTGAGGGTTGCCCTGGCCTTTAAGTATGTCAAGGGATTCGCGCACAGCAGTACCTGCGGTAATAACATCATCGACAAGTATTACTTTATCTTCTGCTGAAAGAGTTTTGCCTACCATAAGTCCCATGTCGCCGTGGTCCTTAACCTCTTTCCTGTTGAAGGTGTAGTGTACATCAATGCCGTGTTCATGGTAGAGCGCGTTGACCGTGGCTATGGCCAGCGGGATTCCCTTGTACGCGGGGCCGAATATTGCGGTGTAATTATCTTTTATGTTGTCCACGATTGTGCTGGCATAGAAGCTTCCAAGTCTGTTTATGGCCCGGCCTGTATGAAGCATGCCGGTATTCAGGAAGTAGGGCGAAAGCCTTCCGGATTTAAGCGTGAATTCGCCGAATTTAAGCGCCTTGCTCTCCAGAAGAAATGTTATAAATTCTTTTTTGTATTCTTTCATTGTGTGCTCCTGTATATGTTAATATATCTGTTCGCTGGAAGTTTTCATATTCCTCTTTATTATTCAGAGAAGATCCTGCCGGGAAAAGGGTGTCGAGCATTTTTTATCTACTACACGGTATACGGATGAAATAATCATCCTTGACAGAATTTGATTTTTTGATTTATATAATACTAGCTGCTGAGCATATTGTCTTTTATTTTTGCCCCCAGCCGATTAACTGACTCTGTATTATAAAAACTATTACCGGCAACCCCACAGGGGGGATTCAATACTTGATGATAGTTATATAAAGAATTAAATGTTTATATACCCCTTGCGGGCGACGAGCAGGGAAGCTCTAGTTTCGAACATATAAGGAAGCCGGAAAAGCGTTAGAATGTGGCGGGTATGTGTATTTGTATTTTGTCATGTTTATTCCGCCGGGGGCCAGATGTCTGGCAGTGAGTTATTACAGAAAGAGTTAAAGCAGAAATTTATGGCAAAAGTAAGAATAGAAAATCTTCATAAATCATTCGGAAGCAACAGCGTCCTCAGGGGAGTTGACCTTTCGGTTGAACCCGGAGAAATTTTCTGTATCCTGGGAAAGAGCGGCACTGGTAAATCAGTAGTTATGAAACACCTTGTGGGGCTTATTGAACCGGACGAGGGTTCCATTTACGTTGACGAGGTCAGGTTTACCGGATCTGAGCCTGCTGTAAAAGATTCAATAATCAGAAAGTACGGAATACTTTTTCAGGGTGCCGCGCTTTTTGATTCAATGAATATTTACGACAACATCGCTTTCGGACTTCGCAGAAGCAAAATGGATGAGGAAAAGATTGCCGGGATTGTTGCGGAGATGCTTGATCAGGTAGGGCTGCCCGGGATGGGTGACAAGTGGCCCTCTGAGCTGTCCGGCGGGATGCAGAAAAGGGCAGGGCTTGCGCGTGCCATTGCCATGAAGCCTGAAATTATGCTATATGACGAACCTACAACCGGAGTAGATCCCATAACCGGAGGGTCTGTCGACAGGCTGATTGTTAAGATGAACCGTAATTTCGGAATCACCTCGATTGTAATCACCCATGACATAAATTCAGCATTCAGAATTGCCGACAGGATGTCCATGCTTTTTGACGGCAGGGTAATTTTTACAGGCACGCCCGATGATTTTAAAAACAGCCCTGATCCCTACGTGAGGCAGTTTGCCGAAGGGACTGTAAACGGGCCTATAAACGTAATATAGCTGCAATTTTATCTGCAGGAGTTATGTCCCGGTGTTAATTGATTGACATTTAGAATAATCAATTATTCATATTCAGTTAATGCAGCTGTAAAATCTCTGCCTGTTGTTATCTTCAGGCTCATCATTTTAATCCGGTAAAAATTTTATGGCGGCAAAACAATATAAGGAGATAGTCTATGGATTCATATAGTCATGATTCAGGCACCTACACCGGGAAAGGCGGGGTTGAGATTTTTTTTCAGAAATGGGTTGTTCGGAAAGCCAGGGCTGTTCTCATACTTGTTCACGGCATTGGTGAACATTCAGGCAGGTACGGGAATCTGCTGAAAAGTCTGTCGGGTAAAAATATTTCTGTTTTCGCGCTTGATCACCGGGGGCATGGCCGCTCAGAAGGCAAACGAGGCCATGTTGATTCATTCATGGATTATATTTATGATCTGAAACTGTTTACAGAGTTTGTGAAAGAGGAGAACAGGGGGCTTCCAGTGATCCTGTACGGTCACAGCATGGGCGGAGTTATAGCTTCAAGATACGCCACAACCTATCCCGATGATTTGTCGATGCTTGTTCTTTCATCACCCGGTTTTACACCTGCAATGAAAATTCCGGACTGGAAAAAAAGTCTGGGTGCGTTTATGTCTACGCGCATACCGGCTTTCTCAACATCTACCGGTATAAACGCAAATCTTATTTCGCATGACAGCGGGTATGTTAAGTCATATTTAAGTGATCCGCTTAATCATAACAAGGCATCTGCAAGATTTTTTGTTGAATTTTCAAGGGCAACCGGTGAGGCACTTGCCGGAGCACCATATTTCAGGAAACCTCTTCTTGTCTTTCACGGAAGGGATGACCAGATTGTCGATTACAAAGGGGCCGAGCAGTTTTATAAGAATGCCTCATCAAGTGTTAAAAAACTTTTTCTGTATGAAGGGCTTTACCATGAAACAATAAATGAATCACCTGCCGAAGCTGAAAAGGTGCTCAGCGATGTAACCGGCTGGATTGTTTCACACATCGGGTCACTTTCCGCAGTAAAACAGCAGGTTATTTCCGCAGTGAAAAAATCTGCAGCTAAAAAAGGTAGAGCAAAAAAAACCGCTGTAAAAAAAGCGTCAGCGAAAAAGTCAGCAGTTAAAAAAGTTGCTGCAAAAAAACCTGCCGTTAAGAAAGCGGCTGTAAAAAAGCCTGCAGTTAAAAAAGGGAGCACAAAAAAATCTGCGGTAAAGAGGGTATCTGTAAAAAAAGCTGTAGTTAAAAAGGCTGCTTCAAAAAAGACTGTAAAGAAAATTAAAAAATAGAAATATTTCTTACGTATAAGATTTATAAAACCGCGTCGTAAAAGACGCGGTTTCTTTTTCAGGCCATCACTGATAAACATCAACATGGGTTTTGAGCTGACTGCTGATTCATGATCAAATCCGTGAGCGACACGTGGGAATTAACCTCTCCCCTCCAGGTACCTGCAGATCCCCTCTGCAGCCTCGCGTCCCTGGCTTATGGCCCAGACCACCAGAGAAGCGCCGCGGACCGAATCGCCGGCAGAGAATACACCGTCAGATGAACTCATGTAATTTTCATCAACGCTGATGTTTCCAGCTTCATCCGGAACCAGTCCCAGTTGAGATACGGGGCCTTTATGATTTACATGCACAAATCCGGCAGATATAAAAACAAGGTCAGCCTGCAGTTCAATCACAGATCCGGGTAGCTCGCGCATCACATCTTTTCCTTGTGCATCTTTTTCCCATGTTACACGGATGGCCGATATTTTTTTTATTTGCCCGTTTTCGCCGTGGAATTTAACTGTTTTAACCCCCCAGAGCCGTTCACAGCCCTCCTCGTGTGAACTGGAAGTCTTTTTTACTTTCGGCCAGAGCGGCCATGGTTCTGCATCTGACCGGTGTGAAGGCGGCTCGGGCAGAATCTCAATCTGTGTTATTCCCGCAGCCCCCTGCCTGTTCGCGCTGCCTACACAGTCTGATCCGGTATCGCCGCCTCCTATGACCACGACCTTTTTGTTGATTGCCACAATCAGTTTATCAGCAGCAATCTCCTCTCCGGCCACTCGTCTGTTCTGTTGTTCAAGATATTCCATCGCAAAATGTATGCCTTTCAGTCCACGCCCTTCAATAGGAATGTCCCTGGGCTCCCGTGCCCCGATTGAAAGAAGAATCGCGTCATGTTCGCTGCGGATTTTCTCGACAGGCAGATCCTTCCCGATGGTAATCCCGGTGCGGAATTCAATCCCCTCCTGTTCAAGAATCCTTATACGGCGGTCTATTATGCGTTTGTCAAGCTTGAAGTCGGGAATTCCGTAGCGCAGGTACCCGCCTATTTTATCCTCGGCCTCGAACACGGTAACAAGATGGCCTTTTTTGTTTAAAATGTCGGCACACGCGAGTCCCGCAGGACCGCTTCCGATCACTGCAACTTTTTTCCCGGTACGCAACGCCGGGGGTTCGGGCCGTACCAGTCCAAGTTCAAATGCCTTTTCTATTACGGCAAGTTCATTCTGGCGGATTGTTACTGCCTCATCGGTCAGGGCAAGTACACACGAAGCTTCGCAGGGTGCGGGGCAGACGCGTCCGGTAAATTCGGGGAAATTGTTCGTTTCACTCAGAAGCTGATATGCGGACTTCCAGTCGCTGCGGAAAATCATGTCCTGCCATTCGGGCATTACGTTGCTCACGGGACATGCCCAGTGACAGAAAGGCACCCCGCAGTCCATGCATCTTGAGGCCTGGGCCCGCCTCTCTGCATCCGGCAGAACCGCTTCGACCTCTTTGTAATCATTCACACGCTCTTCAACCGGCCTGTAGCCCGACTCGCGCCTTTTGATATTTATAAAACCCCTGGGATCTCCCATCAGAATGTCTCCTCAAGCTGTTCTTCTTCCCTGATCGCCCTGAGTTTTTCGTCGATCAGCGAGTTTTTCATTTCGTTCAGGGCCCGCTTGTATTCAAGCGGAAGTACCCTGACAAATTTCGGCAGAAATTCGTACCAGCGAAGTATTATATCCCTGGCGAAAGCGCTGTCCGTGTAATGAATGTGTTTTTTCAGCATTTCAAGTATCAGGTCCTGGTCATCATAATCGCGCACCGGCGAGATTTCGACCATCCCCCTGTTGCAGAAATAATCGAAGTTTCCGTCAATGTCCAGAACATAGGCTATTCCGCCGCTCATGCCTGCGGCAAAATTTCTGCCCACCCTGCCCAGCACTACTATTCTGCCGCCGGTCATGTACTCGGCGCAGTGGTCCCCGGTCCCCTCAACTACGGCGTATGCCCCGCTGTTCCTGACACAGAAACGTTCTCCGGCAATACCTCGTATAAAAGCTTCACCTGAAGTGGCGCCGTAAAGAACGGTGTTGCCTGCGATAATGTTCTCCTCAGCCCTGAATGTGGAGTCAGGAGGAGGGAGAAGGATCAGCCGCCCGCCCGAGAGCCCCTTGCCCAGGTAATCGTTTGCATCGCCTGTAAGCCTGAATGTAATCCCCTTCGCAAGGAATGCACCGAAGCTCTGGCCTGCGCTGCCGTAGAAAGCACACTGGACCGAATCGTCAGGCAGACCATTTTCTCCGTATTTTCTGGATATCTCGTAAGAGAGCATGGCACCAACGGAACGGTCAGTGTTGCTTACGGGCATCTCAATATAGACGTTTACATCTTTGCCGCTATCAAGCACAGGTTTAACCCTTTCGATCAGCCTTCGATCAGGGACATTCTCGATCCTGTGAACCTGTTTTTTAACACAGCGCAGATCGGCAGATTCAGCCTCTGCGGGCCTGTAGAGCAGGTCTGAGGGATCAGCGTATTTTGCTTTCCAGTGATCAATTTTCCTTACTTTGAGCAGTGAAGTGTTCCCTATGAGGTCATCGAATTTTCGTACGCCAAGCGAAGCCATTATCTCGCGGATCTCAGTGGCCATGAACCTGAAGTAGTTTATTATATACTCTGATTTGCCGCGGAATTTTTTGCGAAGTTCAGGGTCCTGCGTGGCCACCCCGACCGGGCAGGTGTTCAGGTGACATTTGCGCATCATCACGCATCCCAGAACAATAAGTACTCCGGTTCCGAAGCCGAAATCTTCGGCACCAAGTATACCGGCTGTAACTATGTCGCGTCCTGTTTTAAGCTGCCCGTCCACCTGCAGCTTCACGCGTCCCCTGAGATTGTTTTTTACAAGGGTCTGATGAGTCTCCGAGAGTCCTATCTCCCACGGCAGGCCCGCGTGTTTTATTGAGCTTACGGGGCTTGCGCCGGTGCCGCCGTCATAACCGCTTATCAGTATGTTGTCGGCGTGTGCCTTGGCCACACCTGCAGCTATGGTGCCGACTCCCGATTCAGACACAAGCTTTACGCTTATGCGTGCTGAAGGATTGGCATTCTTAAGGTCGAATATCAGCTGGGCAAGATCCTCAATCGAATAAATGTCATGGTGAGGAGGAGGCGAGATCAGCGTTACGCCCGGTGTTGAATGGCGGGTCTTTGCAATTACAGAGTCAACCTTGTATCCCGGAAGCTGCCCCCCTTCACCGGGTTTTGCACCCTGGGCCATCTTTATCTGAAGCTCGTCGGCGTTTGCAAGGTAGTTGCTTGTGACACCGAACCTTCCCGAGGCAATCTGCTTAATTGCACTGCGGGAAGAGGTGCCGTCAGGGTTAACAACGAATCGTGCCGGATCCTCGCCCCCTTCGCCTGAATTGCTGCGGCCATGAATAGAGTTCATTGCTATCGCAATAGCCTCGTGAGCCTCTCTGCTTATAGATCCGAATGACATCGCGCCTGTTGTAAGCCGTTTCATTATCTCCTCGACAGGTTCGACCTCGTCCAGCGGTACAGGGTGCTGCGGGCTGAACTCAAAGAGTCCGCGTATAAAATGAGGCCTGGCGTTCCTGGAATCGACCAGGGATGTAAATTCCCTGTACCTGCCGTAGTCACCGGAACCTGTTGCCCGTTGCAGAAGCGAGATTGATTCAGGATCCCAGGAATGTTTTTCGCCGCATTTTCTGTAGCTGTATACTCCTTCAGATTCAATGACCGGTGACACGGCGTAAGCGCGTCCGTGCTTCATTAATGATTCTTTGGCAACAACGTCAATCCCTATGCCCGATATCCGTGAAACTGTTCCGGTAAAGTACCTGTCCAGAAATTCACGTGAAAGACCTATGCATTCAAAGGGCTGTGACCCGCGGTAGCTCCTTATTGTTGAAGTGCCCATCTTGGAATAGATTTTAAGCAGCCCTTTGTCTATTGATTTTATGTAATTATTTAAAAGGCCGCGTACTCCAGTATCTGACTGTGCGTTCCCGTTCATTTCAAGTTCGACGATAGTGGCAAAGGCCAGATAGGGATTTACCGCGTCGGCTCCGTAACCTGTGAGCAGTGCAAAGTGCATCACCTCGCGCGCTTCTCCTGTTTCGCAAATTATTCCCGTTGCCAGCCTTTTTTTTGTTTTTACAAGATGATGATGTACAGCGGAACAGGAGAGCAGTGAAGGCACGGGCGAGCGTTCCATGCTTATGCCTTTGTCCGAAAGAATTATTACATGGCAGCCTGAATCAACCGAGTCAGCGGCTTCATCGCAGATCCTTTGAACAGCCTCTTCAAGCCCGGCACGGCCGCTGGAAACCGGAAAAGTGCAGTCTATTGTTCTGCAGGTTAAGTTGGCGTGTCCGCCGGCACGCAGTTGCGCCAGTTCCCTGTTTGTAAAAACATGGCGCATAAATTTCAGCAGCCTGCAGT
>JAAYBQ010000205.1 GCA_012730035.1 Spirochaetota bacterium | reverse complement strand
TAAGCTTTATCGTTAATCCTCTTATTGAGGCAACAGGGCAGCTTGATATATTTAAGGATGGAAGTGATAATGATGCCTATACAAACACTAATGGAACATCCATTCTTAAAGTAACCTATCCGCAGTCACTATCGGTAGGGATTTCGTACCAGATATTTGATAGCCTCAGAATCGAGGCGGACGGTGATGCCTACTTTAAAAACCAGGTTGACCGTGACGGCTGGGAGGAACATTATGGAGTAGCCTACAGGGTGGGCGGATGCATCGAATACGCGCTAAGCAAGCAGGTTGTGGCAAGCCTTGGTTACAGTTATAATAACACAGGGGTCAAACCCGAATGGCGCACAGAGATAGACCAGCTGCTCTTTAACCATACTGTTGGTACAGGTGTTGGTATAATGGTAAATGACAGGTTAACTATGAACCTGGGGCTCTGCTATATTTACTTTGTAAAGGCAAAAGTTGAATCTTCTATCAGTACCTATACAGAACTGGATGTGCCTGTAGAGATATTGGGTGTTGAGACCGAGTCGCATATTACAACAGATTCGACCAGTTATTTTACAAGGGAACTCGCTGAAGAGACTATGCTTGTCTCCTTCAGTGCCACATACCGCTTAGGCGGCGGTGATTCGATTCAGGATGACTCCGATGACGATGACAAGGCTGCAAAGAAAAAAGATAAAAAAGTAAAAAAAGAGAAGAAAACTAAGAAGACTACATAATTAGAAATAACCTCCTATACTTGCATGGTTGCGGTAATTTACAAAATGAGTTACCGCAATTTTGCGTTTAGGGGGTGGCTTTAGGTGTCTCCGTGCCCTCACCCCTGACCCCCCCGACGAATCATTTATGCTATGCAGATACTTTTACCTGGGAGAGGGGCTGTAGCATAAATCAGTTCAGGAAATCCCTTCTCCCTGTATTTATTCAAAATATTCCTGCCCCGGACTTGTTAATGAATAATAATTTTCATTAATTCTGCACGGGAGAAGGCCGGCCTGTTTGTCACATCCTGTGACCGGCCGGCATTAACCTCATCGTGAGAACGTGTGCGCAGTAGCGCGGAAGAGGGCATGCGGTTAAGGATTCTGCCGGTACCATGCATAACAGCTGGATACCCGCCTTCGCGGGTATGACAGGCTGCTTGTCCTCTGCGCCTCTGCGAGAGACCCGTTCGGTTTATTAACCCCTTCCGGGGGTGGATGGTACGGGTACATGAATAACTGTGAAGAATATTCAGCCGGGGGCATTACTTCAATGCTTCAGCCGGTACGGTGTGTAACAACGGGATCCCTCCTTGCTGGTGCTCGTTCGGGATGACAGGCTGCTTGCCAAACCCTTTTCCACTCCAAATTTTTCTTGCTAATTGCATATTATGTTTAAGAAATGACCCTGTTATAATTTTTTTGATTACCGGGGTCAACCATGAGCGAAAACACAGCAGCCGTTAACGAAGGCGGTAAGTCAAACTTTATAAAAGAGATAATAAGAGAGGACCTGCGTACGGGCAAGCATGATACCGTTGCCACAAGGTTCCCCCCTGAACCGAACGGCTACCTGCACATAGGGCACGCCAAGTCAATATGCCTCAATTTCGGCATAGCCAATGAATTCAAGGGTACGTGCAACCTCAGGTTTGACGACACCAATCCTTCAAAAGAGGAGACCGAGTACGTTGAATCGATCCAGGAGGATGTAAAGTGGCTGGGGTTCAACTGGACTGCTCTCTATTACGCCTCGGACTATTATGAACAGCTCTATAACTTTGCAGTGACACTGATTAAAAAGGGCAAGGCTTACGTCTGCGACCTTACGCAGGAAGAGATGCGGCAGTACCGCGGCACACTAAAGACACCGGGTAAAGAAAGCCCTTTCAGGAACAGGCCGGTTGAGGAGAACCTGGACCTTTTTACGCGCATGAGGAACGGGGAATTTGCCGACGGCACCAGGACTCTGCGCGCTAAAATAGACATGAGTTCGGGATACATTGTGCTCCGCGACCCCGTTCTGTACAGGATACAG
>JAAYBQ010000204.1 GCA_012730035.1 Spirochaetota bacterium | reverse complement strand
CTGATAATTCATATTTTGAAGCTGTCGAACCTGTAATGACTGCCTTTTTAACATTTTGCGGCGATAAAGGTTATGTAACCGACGGGAAAATAATTGCGCGGCGATTGCTTGGTATTTCAGAAAGTATTATTGAAGAATCAAATAATGAAGAAAACTGGAGCCCTGGAAAACAGCTCATTAAAGAAGCTGAAAGAAAAGGCATCGATATTTCAGATAAAAATCAGATTGAATCTTTTATCAATGAATACAATAAAGATAAAGTTAGTCTTTTCCAGTCCGGGGCTGCAAAGGCTAATCCTGATAAACCGGGAAGAAATGATCCATGCCCCTGCGGCAGCGGAAAGAAGTACAAGAAGTGCTGCGGAGTTGGGGAATGAATACCTTTTTTCTGCCCATACCTGAAGAGAGATGTTGTATTTTTTATTACAGTCATTATCCTTTTGAAATAATGAATAAAATAAAAACTTAACGGTTTAACAGACAGAAGTATCAGGGCAGACTGGTACGATAACCGGTGTAAAATATTGATAAATTCAGGGCCAATAGCGTATCCTGCGAACCAGTGACTCACTCATATATAAATAAAAGTAATCGATACAAATTTTCTCACCGAAGGTCGTGTACTGTAATTGGAAAAGCATGACACATCATTTATTTGAAATGTATTTAATATATAGTAAATCAATAATTTAATTTCTACTGAATTATGATTGTAATTTATAGTAAATACAATATTTTGACTATAAAGGGTTATAAATATAGTAAAATATCGAACAGAATCGTAAAATCAACGGTTATTAGCGGTGAATTTGTTCTTTAATTGATTATTGCAAAGAAATAGATAATGTAATTTCTGGTAAAACCTGTATTTAATTTATAGTGAATGATATGGAACTGAATGATAGAATAGCAGATGCTCTTGAAGAAGCAGGTAAAGTGAGCAATGAAGGAGTTATCTCTTCAGATAAACTTTCTGTTAAATCAAGAGAGATATTAACAAATTCCGGATTTCTCGAAAGGATTGTCCGGGGCTGGTATATGCTTGTTTCTTCTGTATCGTCAGGCAGCAGTACCGCCTGGTTCAGTATGTTCTGGCCTTTTGTCAGGCAGTATCTGGCTGAACGTTTCGGTAAAGAAGGATACTGCTTATCACCGCAATCTTCTCTTGATATATATACAGGGGAGACAACAATCCCGGCACAGATGATTGTCCTCACGAGAAAGAACAGTAATACCACAGTTCATCTGCCTCATGGTGTTTCACTTCTGCTTTATCAGGATGATAAATCGATCCCTGATGTATTGAGCGATATACACGGTTTAAGCCTTATGCCTCTACCTTATGCTGTCGCGAAGGCTCCTGCGTTATATTATCAGAATAAAGCGCAGAATATTGAAATTGCTTTGTCAATGGTTGAATCTGTCTCCGATATCACAAGAGCGCTTATTAATATCGGCAGCATCGCGGCGGCAGAGAGGGTTGCCGGAGCGTATATCGAGATTGGAAACAGTTCAGCATCACTGACTATAATAAAAGATATGAAACTCGCCGGGTATTCTGTGAAACCGGTAAATCCTTTTATCAAGTTTGTTCCGTCAATTGGATCGGGAAGGTTTAGTTCTCCATCTGTTCCACGAATAATTTCGATGTGGAATAATTTCAGGGATGATGTGATTAGACTGTTTCCCGGGCCTTTTATCGACATAAGGAGCATCGATACGGGGAGTATAATAAGCAGAAGCAGGGAGAAGATCAATGAAGATGCCTATCATTCTCTCTCAATAGAGGGTTTCAGAGTTACGGATGATCTGATTAAAAGAGTAAGGTCCGGTGACTGGGACCCTGATAAGGAAAACTCCGACAGTAATCTGCGTGATGCTCTGGCGGCGAAAGGTTATTCTCTTTCCTGTGATTCTGTTTTAACAAGTATCGTCGCTGCATTAAATGGAAAAGATCCCGGCAGCACGTTCAGGGACAGTTTATCTGACTGGTATCGTGAATTGTTTATGCCTATGGTTCAGGCAGGTATTATTAAAGCTTCAGATCTTGTTGGTTACAGGAGAAATCCGGTTTATATAAAAGATGCGATGCATATACCCCCGCCTTATGAATTTGTTGTTGATACGATGGAGACACTCTTTGACTTGCTTCAGAAGGAGGAGAATGGTGCGGTGAGGGCTGTTCTTGGACACTATTTCTTTGTTTATATTCATCCTTACATGGATGGTAACGGCAGGCTCGCACGATTTCTTATGAACCTCATGCTTGTGTCTGCCGGTTATCCATGGACAATACTTCGTGTAACAGAAAGAACTGAGTATATGAAATCACTCGATCTTGTGGCAACTGATAAAGATATTAAACATTTTACAAGGTTTATTTTACAGGAGATGGAATCTCCTCTTAATTGATCAATAAGGTGAATGGAGCGGCAGCTCTCTCTGAACCTGATCAGTTTGCATCATCTTTAACTGAAATTGCATTGAAATCAATTGAAGCAACATCAAAACCGTTTTATTTAATAATCAGATGCCATTAACAGATAATGAAATAACATACAGTGACGATGACAGCGAGTTCCTTGATGAGGAGAGGAGCGATGATGGAGGCGATGATCCCGGTGAAGCGCCTCTTCTCCCTGATGGGCACAGGCCTAAGAGAGCGCTGCTCCGCCTTGCTGAATGCTCTCTTATGTCAGAGGGGCAGTGCAGCCGCTTCCTTGCCTCGGTTGAACTTGACCTGCTGAGGCCCCCTGATGAGAGGCTGAACCTTCAGCCCCTCTTTGAAGCCTGCTGCCGCATCGGGAATAAATCATGGCTGAACCCCGCGCAATACCTTAACAAACTTGACGCCATACTTGAAAAATTTTTATGCTCCGGGGCTGAGAGGAGCGCCGTGCTCTCACCCCTCACAGTACTCCTTACTGAACTTGCAGAGCAGGGCATAAACCCCGCTGCGTTTCTTCAGTATATCATTCTCCCCCGAATTGAGAACGACAATGACTGGCGCAGGTGGAATGAACACCACCTTGATGCGCTGAAACTCATAGGGGAGTTCCTTGTTACCATGAAGGGGGCACCCCCCTTTGACAGGGAGTTCCTGGGGAGCGGTGATACGCGCCTTCTGAGGGATGTGGTGCTTGTAAAGTACGTGGGGAGGCCCCTTTCAGGGTTCACTCTAAGTGAACTTAAAAAAGAGGACCTTCTTGAAAGATACAGGGAGGCCTGGCAGATGCTCAAGGTTGACAATCCCTTTACCATCCTCTTTATGAAGACAAACCTGCTTCACTTTATGTACACAATGTCAGGGCGCATTGACTTTGTGCAGCTTGTGGCCATAATTGAAAATATGCCTGCCATTGAAACAGGCTTCAGGGAGAACTTCCCGGAGCGGTGTTTTAACCTTGATGTTAAGACGCTGAAGATGAGCCTGTATAAATATGATATATCCCGCTCTGTGTATGAGAGAAAGAGAAAGGGGTTCTCGAACTACGATTTTGTTGTGGAGCTGCGTGCCTACCTTTCGATAATAGTGGCGCTGCTGGGCACTGGCTCAGGGATCTTCCTGTGCGGATACTTTGCGGCCCGGCTCTCCGCTCTGAAGAGCCCCGATGCTGCGAGCCTCTTTGAACGGCTTATTCTTGCTATTGAGGATGATGGAGGAAAGAACATATATGTATGGCACACAAGGCGTATGCTCTCTCACTCTCCCGATGAACGGGAAGCCTATATTGAGATGGTGGAGACCAATGGGGGAGTGGACCCGTCCTACCCTGTTGCTCAAAGGTACTTTGACGGGGCTGAACTTGAGCTTTACAGCGAAAAATCCTTTAACGCGAAGCTGAAGGCCCTTGGCATAACAAAAGAGGATTTTGACCCGCAGGTGATTTCACAGCTTAATGCCGGCAGGGGGGAGATTACTGTACCGCACCACGCATGGATATCCGCTTATCTGAAACACTACCCCGATAGAAGAGTGGATATAGACAGATACCGCAGTGAGGTTGTGGCAGGTGATGACCGCAGCTGGGATGATGAGCGTGTCAGAGAGCTGGATGCCCTGGGTATTCCGCTTCATCGCCCTCTGCTCCATTCAGTAATACCGGGGCTTTCAGGCGCAATTTCGTACAAGTCGAACACCTTTGCCGGGCTCATGCATCAGTACAGGTCTGTTGCGCAGATAGAACCGATTCCCGTTTCTCATGAGTTCAGAGTCCCTGTGCGTGAAGTCTCATCCTTCGACAAACTCCTCAGCGCGGAGGTGCGCTCACAGGTTAACATGACTGTGATAAAGCAGGCATGGAGCTGCATTGAGTCTGAGGCAGCGGTATCCCCTGATAATGTGACCTATTTCATAAATATGGAGTTCGAGAAACTGAAAGAGGCATACTCCCCGAAGGAGAGGGAGCTTTTTAAATACGGCAGTGTGATGGCTTCGCTCACCGAAGGTGCTGAGAAGCAGAAGCTTGAAAAAAAGGTGCGCTCCCTTGAAAAAGCATCGGCCCATATAAAGTCACAGATGGAGCTTTTTGAATCCCTTCTCCGTGAAACCGGTTACATGAACGCAAAAGAGAAGATTATAACTGCCCTCATAGTGGCAGGTAAACAGGCAGAGACAGGTGATGACTTTGCCCGTTATGCCGCCGCGCTTCTCCTTGACCGGTACAGCGGTGACGCAACGCTTCAGGGGAGGCTTGAAGTCCTCAGGAACGACGTTGCCATTGACCTTATACACTTAGGTCAGCTTGAGATGCTTGTTGAAACAATTGACACATTGGGTAGGGCTGTTGCAGGGGACAGTGATCTGAAGGGCGCACTTGAGTCATTGATCTCCCGGAATGAAGAGGTGGAGAAGCTTCTCGCGCCGTTTATTCTGCTTAAATCGAAGAAGCTTTCGATGGAGGCTATTGATGCGGCTCTCCGTAAGCTTACAGGTTTTGCCCGCCTCACGGCAGAGAGGGGAAAGTGGCAGGAGATTCTTGAGTCCTTCAGTGAACAGGGTAAGAGGTTTTTTGAGCCATACAGGATATACGCCTCAAGGTCTGCTGTTGACGCCTATTACGGCGATATGGGGAGTATCTGTCTTTCAGGAATCCCGGAAGCTGTAAGTGACCCGGCGCTTCAGGTGTTCAGGCTTGCTTCAGATTCCGACCGGAAGATTAAGGGTGTAATGCTTATGTACAGGTCCAGCGGCGGGCTCTCCTCCTGCATGAGAAAGAGGGTGCCGTTCTGGCACAGCTTCGCGTTTAACCCCATACCCTCATTGCTTCATAAAATGACAAGGCGGCAGCAGCTGTTCCTTTACCTTAACTTCAGGCGCGTGCTTGAAAGGGTGTGCAGCCATAGCGGAATCCCCGTTGTTATTTCAGGTATCCATTCATGGGGGATTGTGTCAAACGACTCATCCTTTGCTGACCTTATACTTGCCTTTGAAAGAAAGTTCAACGGAGTGGAGGTAAGAGACGCGGCAGGGCTCTCTCTTCTTTATTCCGAAGCATCGTACAGCGAGGCTATTGTTGTTGCTGACCCTGCAAGGAGTGAAACCTTTATCGCGGAGAGGCTGCTGGAAAGGTTTTACGGAGGGTGATGGGGTTATTGCCCGCCTGAATCCTGAAACCGGTAATGTTAAAAATGTTGTATCGGGATGCTGCGTAACAGATTAAACAGTCTTTCTTCAGATGATGAGTCACTCGATTGCCTTGGTAATGTATGGTGTTGGCTGGAGGTAAGGAAATAATTCTTATGATAAATAAAAGGAACATCACGGTTGTTTATTTTATAATACTCTCGTTTATTTTTTCGAACTGTTCCGAAAGTCAAACAGGTATTGAAAAAGAATATATCCTGAAAGGAAATCCAATCGAAGAGATTGTATTATTCCCAGGTCTAAAGAATCCATGCGTTCTTGAGATAAAGATAAAAGGGAACATAGATAAAGGTTGTATTTTTTATTACAGTCATTATCCTTTCGAAATAATGAATAAAATAAAACTTAACGGTTTAACAGACAAAAATATCAGGGCAGACTGGTACGATAACAGGTGTAAAATATTGATAAAGCCTGAAGATAAAGATACCACGGGCAGTATAAGATTTGTTTTTAAACTGTATTAAACTGGTTGAATTAAGGGGTTGTATGAATAAATATATTTATAGATCTTTCTTTTTATTTAATTTGATCCCGTGGGTCTTGTTCTGGTTTTTCCCGGTATTATATCGTTCTGACGATATTATTGGTACAATGTTAAACATGTTTTTTATTGAGGTGGTTTTTTTAATATTCAGTGTGCTTTTAAATATTCTTATAATTTTTTTTGACCGGACAAATTTACCGGCGAATAAACGTATTTATCTGATGATTGCTAATGGCCCGGTAATTTTTCTGGCTGGATTCGGACAAGTCTCACCTGTCGCATTCTGTTTCTATGAATTAATCGATAACCAGGTTATTGTGTTCATCGTTTCGGGTATGGTTCATGCCTTGTTATTTTTTCTGTTTTTAAAAATCGTGATTAAATAGCTTAAGACTGCACACCGCAACACCCGGTGAACTATCAGGAGGCAACTGTTGCATTTTTTGCAGCAGTTCAGAATAATTGCGTAATTGTTAATGCCTCTTTTAGGTGAAGTATGTAAAAAAAAAGCGCTGCCTTTAACCGGCAGCGTCTTTTTTATGCACGCCCGAGAGGATTCGAACCTCTGGCCCACAGCTTAGAAGGCTGTTGCTCTATCCAGCTGAGCTACGGGCGCATATTGTACTTCTTCGGGGCGAGAGGATTCGAACCTCCGATCTCATGGTCCCAAACCACGCGCTCTACCGGACTGAGCCACGCCCCGTATCAGGAACGGTGTCACATTATAAGTATCACTGTTTGTGTCAATATTTTTTCAAATCGGGTTTGACATAAATAGTAGGATCATTAAATTCTTAAAGACGGTTAAAAGTTCTATAATAATAAAGTCCCCCGTTCAACTCCCGGGTGCGGCTTAAAAGGATGCATAATATGCCTGGTGAATCAATAGTGACGGGGCCTCAAATCGATCCATCCAAGTGCACTCTGTGCGGCAGGTGTGACTCTGTCTGCCCCAAGGATGTTCTGCTTGTAAAAGATAAAAAAGTTGTAACTGTAAATGACGACTGCATGCTTTGTTCCCACTGCTATGCCGTTTGCTCGCCTGGCGCCATCAGCTTCCCCTGGTTCCTTAAGCAGGTTAAGTTCAGTTCATTCAAATACAGAGAAAAAATTCTCTCTTCAAAGGACCATTCCCCGTCCGAGATTGTTAATATCTTCAGGTCACGCAGGAGCGTCCGTAAATTCAGCAAGGATACTGTTGACGATGATTGTGTACGCGACCTGGTCGAATTTGCCGTTACCGCACCTTCCGGTAGCAACTGCCAGGAATGGGAATTCACCGTGGTTAACGGCCGCGACAAGGTCTGGGACCTGGCGCTGCAGGTAAAGTCCTTCTTTGTCAAAATCAACAGGCTGGCCGCTAATCCCCTTGTGCGTATTCTTTCGATACCTTTCACAGGGCGCAAACTTCTAAATTATTACAGGGACCATTACGAGACTGTCAGGCGCGCCATACGTGAGAGCAGCATGGGCATAGACAGGCTTTTTCATGGTGCTCCATGTGTTATTGTTATTCACAGCGGCATGAACGGCAGCACCCCGGTCGAGGATGGAACTTACGCGGCGTATAATATATGTATGCTTGCGCATTACATGGGCCTGGCCACATGCCTTATAGGTTTTGCTGTCGAGGCTGTCAACCGCAGCGACGAACTTAAAGATTATCTTGATATTTACGAAAAGAACAGGGTGCATGCCGTTATTGCACTTGGTAAGCCCGCGGTGAAGTTTTCAAAACATTCGCTCCGCAAAGATTATACAGTCGAGTTTATGTGATTTAAGGAGCCCCCATGTCATTCAAAGATTTTAATTTTGACCTGAAGCAGGTTCGCAGCTTTCTGACCGTTGTGAGCGAAAAAAGCTTCACCAATGCTTCGCGGAATTTAAAAATGAGCCAGGCCTCAATAAGCCACCAGGTGGCGCAGCTTGAAAAGATGTTAGGGCTCAGGCTTATTAACCGGAACAGCCAGGACTTTTCACTTACCGAAGAGGGCCGTGTTTTTGTCAGGTTCTGCGAAAAGCTTATGAAGGATATTAACAGCCTCAGGTCTGACATGCAGGCCGGTACTTTCGGCGGCGTCATAAGCATTATATCCAGTTCCATTCCGGGAACTTATATTCTGCCATCTATTATTAGCGGCCACCGCAGGGTCAGCCAGGGCATATATTACAAGCTCGAAATAGGCAACAGCCGTGAATCCATTGAAAAGATCAAGCAGGGGGAGGTTGACCTTGCCGTAACCGGGCGTGAAATCAAGCACCCGTCCCTTGTTTACAGCGAAATATTGAGCGACCAAATTCTACTTGTCACTTCGCCGGGTGAAAAAACTAAGATAGGGATTGATGATTTTAAAAAGATCCCCCTTATATCGCGCGAACCGGGGTCAGGCACCAGGAACGTTGTTGAAAACGCCCTTATCGAAGAGGGTATTCAGCCTGCCGAGCTTAATATTGTCATGGAGTGCACAACCTCTGAGGGGCTCAGAGAGGCTGTTATCAGCGGTAACGGCTATGCCTTTATTTCGTCCCTGGCTGTTGAACGCGATCTTGTGCCGGGCAAACTTAAAATATGCGATACCGGGCAGTTTAAAATCCGCAGACCCTTTTACCTGGTAACGTCCAGGGTTAAGCCTCTTAATGACAGCGCAGTCAACTTTATAGATTTTATAAGGTCAGGGCGGTATAAGCAGGTGTAACTGTCCACCCATACCGTAATTATGTATGCACATTATGAATAAGTATTGACACCAGGCCTCACATATAAAATATTTTGTACATGAATAATATGCCCTCTATATCAAAAACCGATTACCTGGAAAAGCAGGTCGAAAACCTGTCCAGGCTTGTTGAAATCAATGGTATTATAAATTCCACCCTTAATATTAACAGGCTCCTTTCAATTATCATGGAGATGATAAAGGATATTATGTCCGCAGAGGCAAGCTCACTGCTGCTTTACGATGATGTAAACATGGAGCTTGTTTTCAAGGTAGCCCTTGGCGAGGCGGGACAGGAGCTGAAGGAAAAATACAGGGTTAAACTGGGGCAGGGGATTGCAGGCTGGGTTGCCCTTCACCGAAAGAGCCTGCTGGTTAATGATGTTTACAGCGACAGCAGGTTCGATCCCATGTACGACAAGAGTACGGGGTTTACCACAAGATCCATACTCTGCGCGCCGCTCCTGTTTAAAGGCAAGCTGCTGGGTGTTATACAGGCGATCAATCCCGTCAAAAGGGGAGAGTTCGACGATGATGACATGAACCTCTTTCTTCTCTTTTCTAACCAGGCCGCGCTGGCTGTGCAGAATGCCATTTTTTTCCAGAAGGCTATCGAGGATGAGCGGCTCGAGAGCGAGCTTAAGGCTGCTAAAAATATACAGGAATCCCTCACGCCCGATCTTCACATCTCTGATAACGGATTCACCTCTGCGGCAAGGTCAATACCCGCGAGGGAGGTGGGAGGTGTTTTCCACATGTTCCGCGAATACGGTGACGGGGTCTACCTTGTCACCATGGGATCTGTTGACCACAAGGGTATTCCGGGAGCGTTGCGTGCGTCGGCAATCTCCGGAATAATAAGGGTTATGACCGAGCTTGACGTGCGCGACCCTGCCGAGATTATTGAGATGACAAACAGGCTCTGCGTTTCTGAAAAGTTCGACGATTCACCGCTTGCCCTGTTTATATGTTTTGTAGATATTCCCAACCGCAGGATCGACTTTGTAAACGCCGGGGACATCTGCCCTGTTATGATAAGGGATGGCGTGGCAAGGTACCTCAGGTTCAGCGACAGGTCGCGCGGCGATATGGGCCGCAGCGATTTCAGGTCGGGGTGCGTGCGAATACAGGTTAAACCGGGTGACAGGTTTGTTATGCTCTCCGGCAGCATACGCGAGCTTAAAAACTCTGATGGTAAAAAGGCCGGTCTTGCGCGCGTTGCAAAATTCCTTGAAAGCTGCCAGGGGGATTCGCCGGCAATAATCGATTCACTTCTCTCGTTTACCGAAAAGTACACGGGAGGATTTGACAGAAGAAAGGATATGTCGGTGCTTGCATTCACGTTCGGGGAGGATATGTAATGTCAGAATATATTTCTGTAATTTTCTGCAGAAGGTGCGGGTCAAGGTATGTTGAAATTACCCACTGGGAGAACGGCAATCCCGTGGCTGTGTGCAGAACCTGCAGTTACAAAATGGAGCTGGGGGGCTTTACCCTGGGCAGGTGCGCCGTTACCCGCAAGGAACTCGAGATAGCACGCAACACCTCTGCAAAGAGAAACGAATTCGAAAAATAAAGGGCTGTCCCCGCTACTTCTTGAGCAGCCCCTTTACCGTGGCCATCAAAAAAAAGACCATTACTCTTAAAAGTCTTCCGATTCTCCAGGGCCTTGTTATTATCCTGTAGAACCAGTCCATTCCGTTCTCCATGAACCATGGCGGCGCTTTTCTTTCGGCGCCCGATATTGTGTCAAGGCTTCCGCCCACACCTATAAATACGGTGTTCTTGAATTCGTGGCGTATGGTATTGATCCACTTATCCTCTTTGGGAAAGCCCAGGCCCACAAATACTATGTTTGCTTCTGATTTGCGGATTGCCTCTATTACCGATTTTTCCCTGTCGCTGTCAAAGTATCCGCCGTGCCTTCCCACTATGCGTATGCCGGGGAACGATTTTTTTATGTTAAAAAATGCCTGTTCAGCGGTTTCAGGTTTTCCGCCGACTAAAAATATTGAATATGCCTTTATTTCTGCAAGGCGCACAAGTTCCATCATAAAGCTCAGGGTGCCGATTCTTTCGACAAGCGGAGTTTTGAGCCTTCTGGCTGCCCACTGCAGTCCGGCCCCGGCTGCGATCTTCATGCTCGACCTGTCGGCTATAAGTCTAAGGTCACTGTTGGTTCGTAGCCTGTGCAGTTTGTACGGGTTAAGTATTATGACGTGATGTACGCCCTTCTCCTCGATCATGCGTGTAACCCTGTAAACTGCCTGCTGGCGCGTCAGGTTGTCTATTCCTATGTCAAGAATGTTAACAATGCCGGTACCTTCAAGGGAAACCTGGTTGTATTCAAGTATCAGATCCCTGTCCTCTTTGGAGGATTCGTAAAAAGTTTTATTTTCAGGCATGCAGCCCTCCGTTCAGTTATTAGTAATCGCGCTTCATTGAGCAGAATTCACCGCACATTGAGCACTGGTCATCTTCGCAAGACGGCACAGATTTTCTGTACTGCTCGGCCTTTTCCCTGTCTATCGCAAGGCTGTACATCTCTTTCCAGTTGCGTTCCTTTCTCGCCTTTGACATGGCGTCATCAAGTCGCGAGGCTCTTGCTCCAAGTTTGACTATATCACCGGCGTGCGCTGCTATCTTTGCGGCTATTACACCCTCTTTTACGTCGTTTGCATCGGGCAGCCTCAGGTGTTCGGCAGGTGTAACGTAGCATAAAAAATCTGCTCCAGCCGCGGCGGCAATCGCGCCCCCTATGGCGGATGTTATATGGTCGTATCCTGGGGCTATGTCAGTCACAAGTGGGCCCAGTACGTAGTACGGCGCGTTGTCACAGAGCTTCTTTTCAAGCTTTATGTTGTCGGCCACCATGTCCAGCGGAACATGTCCGGGGCCCTCTATTATTACCTGTACATTCTTTTCACGCGCGCGTCTTGCCAGGTCGCCAAGTATGAGCATTTCGTGAACCTGGCCCCTGTCGCTCGCGTCGTGAATTGATCCTGGCCTGAGCCCGTCTCCAAGGCTTATTACAACATTGTACGGAGCAAGTATATCGAGTATTTCGTCGTAGTGTTCAAACAGGGGATTCTCTCTGTTGTTCTTTTTCATCCATTCGCCGAGCATGGAACCGCCGCGGCTTGTTATCCCTGTGATTCTCTGCTGAGAGTGCAGGGACTGAACAGATGCGCGTGTTACGCCGGAATGTATGGTCATAAAGTCCACACCCTCTTCTGCCTGTTTTTTTACTATCTCAAGAAAATCCCCGATCTCCATTTCGCATATACTCTTTTTCTTTGAGGACATCAGCACTGCTGCTTCGTAGATGGGGACTGTACCGAGCGGTACGGGTGAGTGTGCCAGTATCTCTTTACGGAAGAGTGAAAGGTCGCCGCCCGTGCTGAGATCCATTATGGCATCGGCCCCGGCCTTGACAGCAGTATCGAGCTTTGCAAGTTCGGTTTCAACGCTGAAGAGGTCGGGTGATGTGCCTATATTCGCGTTTACCTTGGTCGTAAGGTTGCGGCCCACTCCAACGGGTTTTATGTTGCGCCTGCTGTTCTTTACGATGGTTACGTGGCCGACTGCAAAGTCGCGCAGGAGTTCTTCGGGATCAACACCCTCTGTCCCGGCAACTGTTCTAACTTCGTCTGATATTATTCCCCTGCGGGCCTGCGAAAAAATGTTCATTATAAGTTTTATTCCCGGTATTTTTGATTTAATGTGTACAGTACGTCTTTGATGCTGAGGATGACTGTTTTTTCAAGTTTAGGGTATTAGAAATCATCAATCCTGAGTGTCAATAATAATTCCTGACACCTTCTGCAAAGATATGGTTTTAAAGCGCGAATCTGCCGTAACTGTTTAACCATTCCGCTTAATGTTAAGGTATTAATATTGATTAAAAATTAAAATATTACTCTAAGATCTATTTTAAGTAATAATTACTGGAAGCATATATATTTTTATTGAATATAATCCGGTGAAAAATATAGATGTTTTTGGTATATTTAAAAGGTTGAAGGCTGTAATATACAATTTAGTGGACTGCGACTGAATTGTCATTAAATGGTTATGGACAGCCGGTTTAATCGAAAACAGAAAAGGATAAAAAATGGAAAGACTGCGAAGACTTCAGGAACTGAGTATATATGAATATGGTAAAAAGTATTTTATAGAACCGGTTGACAGGCACGAACTTGTTTTGAATAAAATAAGTGACGTGATCGAAACATACAAGCCATCTGTTGTGGTAAAGGCCGGCCTGGGTAGCGGCAGGATCATTCTTGACATGCTGGCCTGGAACAGGGATATAACCCTGGTTGTAGTTGAGCCCTCGTTAAAGGTTATAGAACAGTTCATAAGCGATAATCCTGAAAATGAGAAAGTGCGCGATCTGAGATTTATAAACGGTGAATTCAGGCAGTTCCCGGTTGATTATTACGCGGCCGACCTTATTATTTCAGTTGATAACCTTGATGTTCAGGAGACAGCGCCTGTTATTGATGAATTCAGGCGCGCGCTGCAGTTTGACGCCTACCTTCTTTTCGCGGGGATAGTTCTTGACGACGAGGATCTTGACGGCGTTTTTGACGATTACATGAGGATTATTTCTCCGCTGCATAATGACTATTACCTCAAGGATGACCTTAAGACTTTTCTTGACCTGAAAGAATTTTCGTTCATAAAGGGAAAGTCCGATGAGTTCAGCTACAGCCTTGGTGAGATTAAAGCGCACATGAAGGAGCTGTATGGGGATCCTTCGTCAGACCCGGATTCATTTGTTGAACAGAACAGGAGCGTCTTCGAAGAGCTGTACGAGCTTGTTGACAACAGTGTGAAGATCCCCTATTTTACGGGGCTTTTTATGAGAAGAAAAATCAGGGTATAAAAAAAGGTTAATGAAAAAATTATCAGTATTAATTTTCGTATTTCTCGCTGCCGCTTCCTGGGACTCTCTTTTTTCACAGGGCAGCTCGGAGGTTGAGATTACGGCCCAGAGTATTCTTGCCCGCGTGGACAGGATAATGCAGTATCCCGAAGGTGGTATTAAAGGCAGGATAAAGCATATATACCCGGACGGTAATTCGGTTACCATCGATTTTACGGGGAGTATCTCCAGGAATAATTATCTTTTTGTGTACAGCAGCCCTTCGCGCGGCGAGAGCCTTAAAGTGCTCTACACCATGGGCGGTGAGGATATATGGGTCTATGACCTTCATGCCAGGGAGATGTACCACAAGCAGGATGTTGACAAATACGGTTCACTGATGGGTACCAATTTTTCTTTTGTAGATTTTTCCAATGCTGATTTCCAGAGTAACTATAATGCCAGGATTACGGGGCAGACCCTTATCAAGGGTATCCAGTGCTACAGGCTTCAGCTTGACCCTATCTTCCCTAACAGCATGTATGGAATGATTGTGCTCTACGCCACTGTTGACAAGTACATCCCCATAAGGATAGACTACCACGACAGGGACAGGGTAATATTCAAGTTTCTTACCATCGCAAAGACAATGGAGAAGGGGGACCGGATAATCCCCTCGCGTTACGATATGCTAAATCTTAAAGAGGGCACCGTTACAATCACAAGCTTTATAAAGATAGATGAAGGCGCTGCCTTCCCTGCGGACATATTCAGGCCCGAAAGGCTGGGGGACTGATTTGCCCCAGTTCTTTATTAAACAGCAGAATATGGGGCAGGGCATTGCCCGTGTCGAGGGGGATGATTACCGCCACCTTGTGCGTGTCAGGAGGATAAAAAGCGGCAACATACTTTATCTTACTGACGAGACCGGAACCATGTATTACGGGCCGGTTACAGAGATAGCCCGTGACCATGTAAAGGTCAGCATCACCGGATCATACGAACGTCCATTGCCCGGCCTGAACATTTCACTCTACATGTGCCTTATCAAAGGAGCAAACTTTGAGTTTGCCATACAGAAGGCTGCCGAGGTGGGGGTTAACAGGATTATACCCGTTATATCCGAACGCACCGTACCCGACCCTGAGAGAAAGCTTGAACAGAAGAGGGAACGCTGGAACAGGATAGCAGCAGAAGCCTGCAAACAGTGCATGCGCAGCTCAACGGTGCATGTCGGTCTTCCACTACCGTTTGCCGATGCCATTACTATAGACATTTCGCAGGTTAAAATTATCGGCCATCCCGGTGCCTCTACGGGCATAAGGGAGCACCTTGTCTCTTGCGGTGCATACAGTTCCGCGGGCATAATCATAGGTCCGGAAGGGGGCTTCTCTGCCGTCGAACTTGAAGCTGCATGCGGTGCAGGCTGGTCAACGGTAAATTTCGGTTTTACGCACCTGAGGGCCGAGACCGCGGCTGTTGTAATCCCCGCGCTTGTTATCTTTAACGGTGGCAAACTTTGAACGGGAATATACTTACTGCCGTAGATGCCTGCGTCAACAGGGCAATGGAGGGGCTCAGGGTGTGTGAGGATATCTTCAGGTTCGCCCTGCACAATCCCGTATCATCTGAGTTAAAGAACCTGCGTCATAGTATAAGGGATGCGCTGTCGGGCATCCCGGTATCTTCTCTGCTTGGCGCCCGTGATATAGTGGCCGATTCGCAGAAGTTTATTGATACCGAAGCTGAAGGCCGCAGGGACGGGCTTCTCGATGTTTTCAGGGCGAACATAAGGCGCGCCGCAGAGGCGGCCAGATCGCTCGAGGAGCTCTTTAAAACAGAGGATCCTGCGACAGGGGCGCAATTCCAGTCAATACGGTTCAGAATCTACGAGATCGAAAAGAGATGCTGGTTTATATTAAAGCGCAGTGAGCTTGCTGAACGGGTTAAACAGTCGAGGCCCGCAATTATTGAATGCGGTGCCGGCGGTTCAGGAAGCATTAGCGAAGCGTGTTCATCTGCGGTGTCTGGTGGTGCGGGAATTATTATTTTAAGGCCCGGGTCTCTTTGCGACAGCGACCTGCTCTGTGAGGCCGGGCGTGTTGAAGAATTCTGCGCCGAGCATAATCTTTTATATTTTATTTTCAGCAGGCCTGATATTGCGATACTTACAAAAGCCCGGGGCCTCTGCCTGACCCGCCGTGATATGTCAGTGGCCGATGCCCGGATAATAGCAGGCCCTGAAATGTTAATCGGCACTGCCGCCACGGTAAACGATGCAGCGCGTGACACTATTTTTTCTGCTGCCGATTTTATCTTCACCGAAGATGGTTCGGTAAACATTGAAACATTAAATTTTGGCAGTTCAGATTATGACAGGATTGACTGATGAAAAAGATATATGAAGCCTCCATGGCATTTGCGGACAGTGAAGGTAATGTGTATGATTATCCGGGACTGATGCCTGCGTTCAGATCAGGCCACAGGTTTATTAGTGCTGAAAATATTGACCTTATAAAGCTTCCGTACGGCAGTTACCTTTTTTCGCTGCAGGAAAGATTCCCGGTATCAGCGACCGGTACTGGTTTTAAAACAATAAAAAAGTCGCCTGATAATGACGATATAACAGCAGTTGCCGCATTCCCGGCATCTGCATATCTGCGAACATACCTGCCTGCGTACGAAAAAAAGGTAAATGGAGCCGTACTGCCCCTGTGGGCATATACGGGCCTTGTTTTTGCCGACGAGGATTTTTACATCCCTGCGATGCGTATTGATGATGACCCCAGGTCTGATCCTGCCCTGCACGAAAACCACAGGGAGCTCAAATCAGCTGTAAAAAAATTAAGGGAACGGCATCCGGAAAACAGGCTTGTGGCACAGCTTGCAACGTGTTCAACTGAATACAACTGTCTCTGCGCCAGGAATTTCTTTCTGGGCAGGTATGAGTGCCCGGTTCCATCGTCACCCGCATGTAACGCAGACTGTATAGGCTGCCTTTCTTTCCAGGACGAGGGTTCAGGCTTCTGCCAGTCGCAGCCCAGGCTGGATTTTGCCCCCACACCGCGCGAGATATCCGGTGTAATAACAGATCATTTCAGCAGGGTGGAGCACGCGGTTTCCAGTTTCGGGCAGGGCTGCGAGGGCGAGCCTCTTCTCAGGGGGGAGGATCTTGCCGCCGCAATAAGTCTTGTGCGTGAAGTTACTGATAAGGGTACAATTAACTGCAACACCAACGGATCAAGGCCGGACATACTCGCGCAGATGATTAAGGCCGGGCTCGATTCTGTACGCATAAGCCTCTGCTCGCCCGGCGAGCAGTTCTACACTGCCTATCACAGGCCTGTAAATTATTCATACAGCGATGTAATCAAAAGCGTGGGGCTTGCTCTTGATGCTGGAATTTTTGTTTCAATTAACCTTTTCTTTATGCCCGGATTTACCGATTCGGACAGCGAGGTGAGCAGCCTGATCTCTTTTCTCGAAAAATTTCCGGTAAATATGATTCAGACCAGGAACCTGAATATTGACCCGGACTATTTTTTTGACAGGGTGGGGTTTACCGACCGTGACGCGATTGGTATTAGTGCTTTAATAAAAATGCTGCGGGAAAACTACCCGGCGATGAGGCTGGGCTATTATAACCCGGCAATTAAACAATAACGAGGTAAATTATGAGTGAATATGTAAATAATCCCGTAGCATACGCAAGGGAGGTTGTGGGCAAAGACCCCATGGCCAGGTTTCTGGGCATTGAGGTCGAGGAGGTCCGTGAAGGCTACGCAAGGTGTTCTGTTACGGTTAAACCGGAATATCTTAACGCGGTTGAAAGGGCCCATGGTATTATTATATTTTCCGTAATTGACCAGGCACTTGCAGTTGCTTCAAATTCGACCGGAAGAATTGCTGTTTCAATTAATATCACAGTAAATTTTATTGCAGGTGCAATAGACGGCGAAAAGATTTTTGCCGAAGCGGTTCCTGTAAACAGCGGGAAAAAGGTGAGTGTGTGGCGTGTTGAAGTAAGGGGTACTTCGGATAAGCTGATAGCCGCGGCTGACGCTCTTGCGTATCATAAATAGTCTTCAATAATATAACCGGGATCAAAAAGGGGATCTGTTATGAAAATACCAGTTCGTAAAACAGGCAAAAAGGCAGGTGCGCCTCCCGGTACAATAATGCATCTTGGTGAACATAAAACCTACAGGGTTAAAATTACCCGGGTTAACTACGACGAGAATAACTATTCCGAAAAAGAAGATATAAGCGTTGATGAACTTTTTACACCGCATCCCGGGTTTAATGTTGAATGGGTAAACTTTGACGGCATACACGATGTCGAAATGGTGGAACGCATAGGCTCGCACTACGGTATTAACATGCTGGTGCTCGAGGATATTGTGAATTCAAGCCAGCGGCCCAAGTTCGAGGATTACGACGATTATGTCTACATTGTACTCCGTATGCTTAAATATGACGAAGCCAAAAACGAGACCGAGAGTGAACAGGTAAGTATTATCCTTAACCACGATAAGGTGCTCACTTTTCAGGAGAAGGAATCGGACGATTTTGAATCCATAAGGGAGAGGATACGCAAAAAGAAGGGAAAGCTTCACAGATCCGGGCCGGATTTTCTCTGCTACAGCATAATCGATTTTATAATAGATAATTATTTTATAGTTCTCGAAAAGATCGGAGATAGGATTGATATACTCGAGGAGGAGGTTCTTGGAGATACCGAGGAACAGACTATACAGAAACTCCACTCGCTGAAGCGTGACACCCTTGCCATTAGAAAAAGTCTCTGGCCCATAAGGGATATTCTCGGGTTTATGCTTAAACCGGATAATACCATAATAACCGATTCGACGCGACTCTTTCTGCGTGATGCCTACGACCATACCGTTGAAGCGATTGAAACAGTTGAGGTGTACAGGGACTTTATATCCGGCCTTCTTGATATTAACCTTTCAAGAATGAGCAACAGGATGAATGAAATTGTAAAGGTGCTGACGCTAATATCGACAATATTTATACCTCTCACCTTTATAGCCGGGGTTTACGGCATGAACTTCAGGGTAATGCCTGAACTTGAATGGAGATTCGGGTATTACTCAATAATGGTACTGATGCTTTTAATAGCTGTTATGATGCTTTTTTATTTCAGAAAAAAGAGGTGGTTTTGAATACCGGGTATTATAAAAAAGGGCTGCCTTTTTAGACAGCCCTTTTTTAAAGTATTTTTTGCAGCGGGACTTACTGTTCACTTACAAGTTTATTGTTTTCAAAAACACCTGTGAGCACTGAACCGTCGGTCCATTTCAGTTTGCCCTTGCCGTTAAGTTTTCCGTCTTTCCACTCACCGTCATATACAACACCGTTTGCCCATGTGTAGACACCAACTCCATTCTGCTGGCCGTCTTTCCATTCGCCGTTGTAAACGTCGCCGTCCTTCCACCTGTATTCCCCTTTGCCATCTTTTTTGTTGTTTTTAAATGATCCTTTGTATGTATCACCGTTGGGGTACACGTATGTGCCTTCGCCGTTGCGAAGGTTAGCATCGTAGGCGCCATTATACTTTGCACCGTTAGGCCAGAGCATTGCACCGCTGCCGGCTATGACATTGTTGTTGAATTCGCCGGTGTATTCCTCGCCCTTCGGGAATACAATTTTACCGGAACCTTTCAGGCAGTCACCTTCAGTGCATTTTACACCCTCTCCGTATGACTGTACCCTTAGATTCTCGTCACCCGATGAGCACGAAACCGCTGCAAATGCTGCAGCCGCGGCTACGGATGTTAATATGATTTTTCTGATTTTCATCAATTTCCTCCTTTTCCCTTTACAGTTAAATATTACCAGTAAAGGATTAAATAATGGCGCCGGCAGGCCGGGCCGGCCTGCGCCTGTTCAGTACGCTGCTACTCGGTAACAAACTTGATTGAGCTGTCTGCAGGAATAATGTCAACAAATACGTCAAGAACAGCTGTGCTGCTCACGTTGCCGACATTGTCTTTTGCTATGGCTTCGATTTTGTGCATACCGTTACTGCTGAACTGAATTTCGCCTGTGTAGAGGATGAATTCGCTCTTGCTGTCTATCCTGTAATAGATAGCCTTAACGCCCGATTCCTGGTCTGCTGCAGTTATTGAGTATTTGTAATCTTTTGAAGCGATTTTAACGTTATCTTTCACGAAGAATTCCCTGTCAGCCTTAATTTCAACTGTGGGTACGGTCTTGTCCACTGCGATTGCAACATCATCAAGGCTCTCTGCAACAAGAACGCCGTTTTCGTCAAGAATTCTGGTTGTGTATTTCTTAGTAAGGTTGCCCACCTTGTCTTCCGCGTTTACCGCAATTTTAACAGGGGTAATCGAATTGATAATAAAAGGCTTCATGTATTCCCTGTATTCAGATGTTCCTTCTGAATAAGCTATGCCCGCTACGCCTGAAAGGTTATCCTTTGCAGAAATTGCGTATTCGTAGGTGAATTTTTCAGATGCCCATATCTTCTCATTTGTTTTGGCAAAAGGTGCTGTTATTGTTACTACAACTTCGGGAGCTGTCTTATCAACTATTACGTTAATATTCTTTACAGCTTCCTTGTTGCCCATTTTGTCAACACTATAGTACTGAACAAGGTGGCTTCCCTCTTCAGTTATTGAAAAAGGTCCTGTGTATTTTACGTCTTCACCGTCGTCAAGCTTGTAGAAAATTGAATCCTGCATGATGTTGTCAATGTCAGAAATCTGGAATTTTACCCTGTCATTGATGTAGGTGTTGTAGCCGTCTGTGTAAGCTTTTGGTGTGCCTTTAAGTGACTGTATGTCTGTGCTTTCATAAACTTTCTCAGCATGATCCACTGTTGAATCCTCTGCGGTTACGTGCTCAGTTGTGCCCGTATCCTGGGAAACCGCTGCGTTTGAGAAAAATACAAAAGCAGAAAATAGACATATCATCAGTAATGATAATTTTTTCATCTAAACCCTCCTGGTCTGTTATTAGATCTTATTTATATTAAATGAGAATATCTCAGTTAATATGCCCGAAAATGATGTTTGTATTATTAATAATTAATATATAATTTTAATCAATAAAAATAAATTAAAAAGTCATAAATCAGTGATATAGTAAGACTAATCCTGCTCTATAAATAGTATTTTTCTAAATAAAAGCCAATACATTAAATAAAATTCATCTTAAAAAAACAGTTCCAGCTTAAGGAATTTTGTATAACAGAGCAATACTGGAATTAATGTTGAATGTTATTCATTTTTTACTTGCATAATAATTCTAAATGTACCAACTGGTCAGTATGTTGTAGTAATGTGGAGTTTTCATGTTAAAGGGTGAAGAGACTAAAAACAGGATACGTGAAGCGGGATTTGAGCTGCTTCGCAGCAGGGGTTATCACAACACAAGCATGAACGATGTGGTTGATAATACCGGTGTTAAAAAGGGGAACCTCTATTTTCACTATGGTTCAAAAGAGGAGCTTTTTATTGAAGTTCTAAGGGACGCGGTGGACAGGTACGCGCGCTACATAAACTCGTGCATAACTGGTACATCAACCGTGCAGAAGCTTCATGATATTATAGATGCTGTATTTGATTTTAACACGCAGACCGGAAAGTTTTACGGTTGTCTTTTCGGCAACATGGCACTTGAGACGGGCGGCAGCGGTACGGAGCTGGAGAGTTTTGTCAGGAGCCTTTTTGCCAGGTGGGAGTATATGCTTGAAAAGCATATAATAAAAGGAATCAGGTCAGGTGATTTTATCCCCCGCGAAGAACCCGCGGTACTCGCAAAGATGATCCTTGCTTCGATTGAAGGGGGAATAATGCTTTCAAAGATTTCAGGGAGCACGGAACATTTCAGGCAGTGCAGGGATTTTATTAAGTCAGCAATCAGTGAACGTTCTGCATACAGGGGAGACGAAAATGATAGCAAAGAATGACGTAATCGATAAGGCCAGGGAACTTGGATTTGACGATATAGGTTTTACCGGTGTTGAACCCTTTGACTCACAGCTGGCATACCTGGATAATGAAAATGCCCATTATGACTGGACAGGCACCCTTGGCCTTACTCTCAGGGAGAGTACTGATCCACTTAAAGTAATGGAGAACGGCAAAAGCATCATTGTGCTGCTCCATGGCTACTTTACAAAAAAGGTTCCACACAGTCTTTCTGCGAACTATGGCAGATGTTACCTTACGGATGACAGGGTTACAAAGGACGGGCTGGCCCTTCGCATAAAGGCTTTCCGCAATTATCTTCGTGACAACGGAATAGATTCAAAGCTCTCAAAGTCCATGCCCGATAAACTGGCCGCTGCAAGGGCGGGTGTGGGAACCTTCGGGAAAAACTGTCTTCTCTTCGCTTCAAGAGCGGTCAGGGGAAGTTCGTGGATATCCCCGGTTGTAATGGTGGTTGACCGTGAATTTGAACCTGACAGCCCGAGTGTTAAAACAGGCTGCCCGGACTGGTGCAGAAGCGCCTGTGTCGCAGCATGCCCAACAAGGGCGCTTGCAGGCAACGGTAAAATAGATTCAACAAGATGCATATCTTACCTGACGTATCATGGCGACGGACTTACACCGCTTGAACTTCGCGAGCCCATGGGAATGTATATTTACGGATGCGACAGGTGCCAGAACGTGTGCCCCAGGAACCAGGCGTGGATTTCATCAGATCATCACCATGATGTTATGCTTGATGATATGGCCGAAAAATTCAGTGCGCGTAAAATACTTTCAATGGACAGAGAATATTTTGTTACTCACATCTGGCCCAGGATGTTCTACATGTCCCCTGCGGATATGTGGCGTTGGAAGATGAACGCAGCCCGTGCACTTGGTAATTCCCTGGACCCTGACTCTATCCCTGACCTTGCGCGGGCACTGAACAATGAAGAGGATGAACGGGTAAAATGTATGTCGGCCTGGGCTCTGGGACGCATAGGCGGGCAGGGAGCAGTGGCCGAACTTGAAAAATACCTTCCGGTTGCCCGGGGTAATCTGCGTACAGAGATTGAATCAGCCATTAAAATGGCTTCGGGGATTATTTGATCTGCTCAACAGGTGTGGTGCTGAAAACCACACCTGCCGGGGTGTAGACCGTAAGGGTAAAGTAAAAAGTGCCGGTATCGAACGTTGTGAATCTTACCCTGAATAATGAACTGTCGAGCCTGGATACCGGGTCTGCGGTATTAACGCAGATTTTTATCGGGTTATGTGTTTCCCATCTGCTGTTGTAGTTTTTGCCCAGTTGTATATTGAACCTGCGTTTTTTATCACCGCCGGTCTTTAGATCGATGATTTTCTCCACAAGAAAGTATGATTTTACCGGGATGGTTTCGCCCCTGGTTCTTTCTGGTACGGATGAAGTTTCAAGGGAAATTCCCATACAGTCGACTGTTCTGTCAAGGGTAAAGTATACCTCGTATGCGGGTGATTCACCGAGCTTGTCTTTTGATATGTTCAGGTTTGTTGTGGAATTTATGTACTCGTGGCGATTTTCATCCTTTTCAACGGTAATGTTGTTACCGGCGCAGTTAAAATTAAGCGCAGAGAGTAAAAGCAATACCATTATTCCGGACAGATTGTGCAATTTCATAAATAAACTATATACTTTGATATGCCCGTGTGGCAATAATTTTTTATATCTACAGTGACTTCAAAAGCACATAATACCTGAATATCTGACAGTTGCCCCGTATTTTTCTGTAAAGAGCTGATGTTATTCTGTTATACATGATTTACCGGCTTCTACGGGGCTTATTTTTTATATCTGCCTTTAAAAATCTTCTTGCTTAAAGTTAAGCGTATATTTTTAAGTATATGATCATCAGGGGATTGATTCTTCTGTTCAAAAAAATGTTTTTGTACATTTTACTCAATCCCTGAAACTTCCTTAAAATATCATAGCAGGACATTTCGAAGGTAAATAGTAAATCCTTCCTGAAATGATAAAAACTGTGGCATGGAAATCTCATAAGCTTATCGGGATTTCTCAACCGGAGCGTTGACTCCGGTTCGAAATGACAGTCATAGGCAGAGATAAAATTACCGGCTGTTTCAACAGACTTATAAGTAAATAATCTACAAGTGGAAATATATGTTTCTTAAATCGATGGAAATGTTCGGATTCAAGTCTTTCGCGGATAAAACAAACGTTGAGTTTGAATCCGGGATTACTGCTATTGTGGGGCCAAACGGCTGCGGCAAGTCCAACGTTGTTGACGCGGTAAAATGGGTGCTTGGCGAAAAACAGGCTAAAAATATTCGCGGCCAGACGATGGAGGATATAATATTTTCCGGTACTGACCAGCGCAAGGCTCTTTCCCTGGCAGAGGTTTCGCTTACCATAGACAATACGGGCAGGGTACTCGATTTTGATTCTGATACAATTACCGTAAGCAGAAGAATATTCCGCGACGGCGAATCTGAGTATCTTATCAACAAGTCCCCGGTGCGCCTTAAGGATATCGACAAGCTCTTCATGGATACCGGTATAGGTAAGTCAGCCTATTCCGTACTCGAGCAGGGCAAGATGGACCTTATACTCTCCACCAAGGCCGAGGACAGGCGCTACCTATTTGAAGAGGCTGCGGGCATATCCAGGTATAAGCTGCAGAAAAAGGAATCCCTTAAAAAACTGCAGGATACGGGTGAAAACCTGAACCGTATAAATGATATTATCAGGGAAATCGAAAGGGAGAAGGACCTTAAGTCAAAACAGGCTGAAAAGACTAAGGACTTTCTGAACCTTAAGGGCCGGCTTTCGGACGTGGATATAAGGCTTAACCTTCTTAAGTACAGGGACTTCGCGCGCAGATTCGACAAAAACCAGGAAGACATCGAGAAACTTAAAAAAAACCGAGAGGAGATAGCAGGCCGCGTTTCAAGGATTTCAGCCGAGAACGAGAAGGATGAAAAAAAGAAGAACGACCTTCAGTACCAGCTTTTCGAAATTGAGAAAAATCTTGATGCCTACCGCGTAAGGCGTGAAACCATAGACATATCGACCGAAAAGAACCGCAGACTTGTTGAAGAGAACCAGAACAGAAAGAAGAGCATACTCAAAAAGATAGAAGAACGTGCCGAAAGCCTTGAACGCCTTGTGACAGAGAAGAAAAAGAGTGAGGAATCTGCTGTTGAGCTCAGGTCACGAATAGCAGTTGATAAGCAGAAGCTTGCTGAATTTTTTGAAACACGAAAAAGAAAGCTGGATGCAATCCATTCGGCACGCGACAGGATTGAAGAGAACAACAAAGAAATAAAGGAGACCGAGACCGGGCTTAGAAAATTCAGGGAGGCCCTCGAGGTTGTAATAAAAAAACTTGTCGACGCTATCGAAAAAAGAAAGCTTGAACTTGAGGACTCCGAGACCGAAAGGCAGGAGGTCAAGCGTCTTATTGAAAATGAACTCAGCTCGATCGAGATGAATCTTAATAACGCCATTGATGAACTGAAGGAGCGTGTTGTTGACAGGGCCTGGATGTTCCTTGAAAAGATAAATATTGCGTCTCTTAAAAACAACATTCTCAAGTTTGAAAGCTACGAGGACGGGTTCAGGTCCATACTCTTTGACAAAACCGGGATACATGCCGAAAAAGAGAACCTTGACAAACGTATTCGTGAGATGGTCATTACAATAGATGATCTGCGCGCCAGCAACCTTATGCTGGACGAACTTATACGCAATGAACAGGCAGAACTGGAAAACGTCAACAGCATGATCACAAGAATAGAACGCGATCTTGCGAAATTTGAAAATGACATCAACTGGATAGACAAGCAGCTTGGATCACTTGTGCTGCAGATGGATGATATAAAAAAACAGATTGATAATTTTGACGAGGACCAGTCCAGGACCGACAGGATACTGGAGGATCTGCAGAAAGAGATCAGGGAATCCGAGGATAAGCTTATCCAGTTCAATGAAAAGAGTGAGGCCCTTAAAAAAGAGATTACCGAACTTGTCGCGCGTAGAAGCGAACTGGAAAATAACATTGTTAAGCGAAGGGGTGAAACGCGCAGGGACGAGGAGGAGCTTGCAAAAGTTCTTGAGCGCGCCGGTGTTCTTGAACGTGCTGCGGTTGAACTTTCCTTTAAACGGGACGGTATCCAGGATTACCTATGGACTGAATATGAAAAGAAGATTGACGATTTCAGCGAAGTCAAGCTTCACGAGTCTATGATTCCCGATCTCCAGAATGAGATACAGGACTTCAAGAAAAAGATACAGGATCTGGGCCCCATAAACAATCTTGCCATACAGGAATTTCGCGATTTAAAAAAGCGATTTGAATATTACATTGACCAGAAGAGCGATATAGAGAAGGCCAGGCAGGATATAATCTCTGTTATTGAGGACATTAACAAGACCTCCGTTGACATGTTCATGAATACGTTCCAGGATATACAGAAAAATTTTGCAGAAGTTTTTAAAAGACTCTTCGAGGGTGGTGAGGCCTTCCTTGAAATAATAGACCTTGAGAATGTGCTCGAAAGCGGGATCGATATTATGGTGCGGCCTCCCGGCAAAAAGTTCAAGAATATCAACCTGCTGTCCGGGGGTGAGAGGGCGCTCACGGCAATTGCTCTACTCTTTGCGACATATATGGTAAAACCTTCACCGTTCTGTTTTCTTGACGAGATCGATGCTCCCCTTGACGAAGAGAATATCGGAAGGTTCGTAAAAATGCTCAAAGAATTCGCCCGCAGCACGCAGTTTATAATTGTTACTCATAACAAAAAGACCATGGCGATAAGCGAGTCTATTTATGGTGTAACCCAGGAGGAGCCCGGTATTTCAAAACTGATATCAGCCAGGCTTGACAGGGTAGAATCAGGGGGCAGGTAGAAGACCCTTATGCTGGATGCCCTGTACCTTGCCGGAGGAATTACACTTATACTCTTCAGCGCCTCGTGGCTGGTGGACGGGGCCTCTTCGATTGCCAAAAGGGCCGGCATCCCGGATATGGTCGTGGGGCTTACCGTTGTGGCTTTCGGAACATCTGCTCCTGAACTCTCGGTTAATATATTTTCAGCTATTAAGGGATCAAGCGGGATTGCGCTGGGGAATGTTTTCGGCAGCAATATATGCAATATTCTTCTTATTCTTGGCATCTCGGCCGTAATTCATCCGCTGCCTATAAGCAATAACACCAGGTGGCGCGAAATACCATTCAGTCTGCTTGCCGCAGTTGTTATCTTTATTATGATTAATGACCGCATGACCGGTTCCGGTGCTGTTGATTCTGTGTCAAGGTCGGACGGGCTTCTGCTTTTCTGTTTCTTTACGATCTTTCTGGCATATACATTTGCCATAGCATTCAGGGGGGGGATTGATACAGGTGAAGATATAAAAATACTTCCCGCGTGGAAGAGCACGCTTCTTGTGGTAGCAGGTCTTGCGGGACTTTTCGCAGGAGGCAGGTTCCTGGTTGACGGTGCTGTGAGCGTTGCAAGGATAATAGGAATCAGCGAAAAGGTCATAGGGATTACCATTATAGCAGTGGGAACATCTCTGCCTGAACTTGCCACCTCTGCCGTTGCTGCATTCAAGCGCAAAACCGATATAGCCGTGGGTAATGTGATAGGTTCCAATATATTTAATATATTCCTGGTTTTGGGGACAACATCTTTAATAGCACCCCTTGCGCCCGTACAGCCGGTTAATGTGGATATTTTTATAACAATTTTTGCCAGCCTGATGCTTTTTATCGTAACAATAACATTCAAACAGCATATTGTAGACAGGATAGAGGGGGTTATCTTTATTGCCATCTACGGCGCATATATTACCTATCTGCTTATTTAAATCATACACTCCTTGTTTTTCGCAATAATTATTCCCTGATATAAGTTTTGTTTAAAAGTGATGTTTAACTCCTGCCGGTTCCGAAGTTGCTAAAAGTAATCGAATAGTTTACTCCTGAAAACATAAAAGTACTAACTCTGTTTTTTATTCCTGTTTTGATGTAAATAATTGACAAATCAGCATAATAAGTATAAATTTGTCACAGGAGTGTCACGTGCAAATATAAACACAATGGAAGGTGTAAAAATGAAAATAACAGCAGACGGCCTTCTGGGACAGGCGCAGAAGATCAACAACCAGAAAAAAACAGAAACAGAATCCTCTGCCTCGGGGATTAAAGAATCCAGAACTGATTCGGTTTCAATTGGCAAAATTGTCAATTCCCGCGTCGAATCCATTGAGAAAGAGATAAGAGAACTGCAGACTTCACTGGCTAAAAACCAGTCAATAAGCAATGGAACAGACCAGCTTGATAAAACCCTTGCCTCGGGTGGTAATACGGCTGAGATCCTTGAAAAAAATACATTCAACGGCAAACAGGCATTAAAGGATTTCATGGGGCCTGAAATAACTCCTGAAATTATCAAATTGAAAAGAGATGAGATCAGGGAGCTGGTTAAAAATGACATTGCCAGCCTTACAAGGGTACAGGTGGAACTTGATAATATAATAGCCTCTGACCTTGCAGGTACAAGAAAGGTTGAAAACCTCATGGCGGGACTTACAGAGTTCGTTAAGGGTAATCCGTCAAGTGTTGATACCATATCTAATCTTGATGCAGAAAAGGTAATGAAGCTCATTAGGTAGCAAAGGTACCTGGATCTGTTCTGCGGGTATAATTATGCAGGATGCCTGAGGGGATTTTTCATGAACTTGAGTTCCTGGTCATTATCATATATGCGTTTTGTATGCCTCATGTTGATATTGCATACTCCGCTCCCCGCAGCAGATTCTGTACAGTCAGTACTGCCGCAGAGAGTTGATACTTTTATTATAAATGAAGTATCTGGACCTCCTGATACTTCAAGCGACGCATCTGTAAAATATATTGATTACCGCGCTATAAATGGCCGCGCCAGATCCATGAAACTAACAGCAGTGGCTGATGCAGAACCATACGTCGATAACACAGCCTTTTTTCTTTTGCACCCCAGGATCGAGTTTCCTGTGACAGGACTTGAAAAGGGTAGACGCTACAATCTTTTTATAGATTTTGTAAGGTATCGTGGCAGAAAAGTTCCCTTCGACGGTATACTTAAAATATTTATCAGAGACGCGTACGGGAATGAACAGCTTGTAGGTACTGCTGATGACCGGGTATTCTATTCTGATAAAATATTCGCTGCAGAGATCCCCTTTAATTTGTCATATCCCGGCAGTTTCACTATAATTATTCATGAGTATTCAATGAAAACGGGTAACCGGGGTATCTGGGATATAATAGTTACCTCGAAGAATATTGGTGAAATTGACGTGATTAAAGCGCAAACCGGGCCCGGTCTGAAGGGTTCAGGTGCAAAAATTTTCAATTAAGCCATAAAATATTTTGACAAATATCTCCCCGTTTTTTCTGGTATGTGAATGTGCAATGCGGCCGGTTAATTTGCTGTGTGCACAGTCAATTTGTCTACAAAAACAGCAGGAAAGGTTACACTATGGGCGACGATTATAAAGAAAGAGATTACGACGACGAAGTCTATGAAGATGACTACTATGAAGAGAACTATAACGAAGAGGAACTTACTGATTCAGAAGATGTGTTTGAGGACGATGATGATGAATTCAGCGATGAAAACGGTGAGAGAAAAATACATATAAGCTACGCGTGTGAAGACTGCGATTACAGGTGGGATGATATAATTATTAAAAAGCGCAGGGAGATAGAAGAGGAGGATTATGACAGGGATATAGTCTGCCCTATGTGCGGATCAGTTAATGTAACCCTGATATGAAAGACCGGAAAATAATTATCAAGGGGGCAAGGGAGCACAATCTTAAAAACATATCCCTTGAGATTCCCCGTGACCAGCTTGTAGTAATAACGGGACTTTCCGGATCAGGGAAGTCCTCGCTTGCTTTTGATACCATATATGCCGAAGGACAGAGAAGATACGTCGAATCGCTCTCCGCTTATGCCCGACAGTTTCTGGGGCTCATGGAAAAACCTGATGTTGACTTTATTGATGGCCTTTCACCGGCTATATCCATTGAACAGAAAACCACGCATCGTAATCCCCGTTCCACGGTTGGTACGGTAACAGAAATTTATGATTATTTCAGGCTGCTCTGGGCGCGGATAGGCGCACCCTACTGTCACAGGTGCGGCAAAAAGATCTCTTCCCAGTCAATAGACCAGGTTGTTGAATCTGTTATGACCATGAAAAAAGGATCAAAGCTTCAGGTTATGGCACCACTTGTGAGGGGCAAAAAGGGTGAGCACGTCGAGAGTATTGAACTGGCCCGCAAAAAAGGATTTGTGCGCCTGCGTGTTGACGGTCAATTTGTCAGCGTTGATGACAGCATAGTCCTGGAGAAGACAAAAAAACATTCCATAGAGATAGTCGTGGACAGGATAGTTCTTAAGGACGGGGTAAGGCCCAGGCTTGCTGATTCTATCGAAACTGCAATGGACATCGCTTCGGGTCTGGTGCTTATAAATACGGATGATTACGAGCAGATATACTCCTCTGAGCTTTCATGCCCTGACTGCGGCATATCTATACCCGAACTTTCACCCAGGATGTTCTCATTCAATACGCCGTACGGTGCATGCAGCGAATGTGACGGACTTGGATTTGTAATGCAGTTTGATCCTGACAGAATAGTCAGCGACCCGAACCTTTCACTTAATGATGGTGTGCTCGAAGTCTGGGGCAAGAGCACAAGCTACTGGTACCTTGAAACAGTTCAGGCGCTGGCAAAAAGTCTTAACTTTAAACCGGACACTCCATGGAAGGACCTGCCCGACCATGTGCGCTATGTTATTCTTCATGGTACAGCCGGTGAAAAGGTCAACTTTAACATTAAAAGGAAGGATTCCGAGTTTAAATTCTCAAGGTCCTTTGAAGGTGTGCTCCCGAACCTTGAGCGCCGGTACAGGGAGACCGGTTCCGAAGATATGCGCATCTGGATGGAGAAATACATGAAGAACGATTCATGTTCATCATGCGGTGGATTAAGGCTGAGGCCTGAAAGCCTTGCTGTTCGTGTTGCCGAAAGAGGTATACACGAGGTATCATCTATGTCGATATCTGAATGCTGGAATTTTTTTAAGAACATACAACTTGAACCGACACAGCAGAAGATCGCCGAGCAGGTTTTGAAAGAAATACGCGCACGGCTGAAATTTCTTAATGACGTCGGTATTGAATACCTGACCCTTGACCGCGCTGCAGGCACCCTTTCGGGCGGAGAGTCACAGAGAATAAGGCTGGCCACGCAGATGGGATCAAGCCTTACCGGGGTACTGTACGTGCTTGATGAACCGAGTATTGGCCTGCACCAGCGAGACAATAACAGGCTTCTTATGACGTTGAAGCACCTGCGTGACATAGGTAACACGGTTATCGTTGTTGAACATGATGAGGACACGATTATGCAGGCCGATTATGTTGTTGACCTTGGGCCCGGTGCCGGAGTTCACGGCGGATACGTTGTTGCTGCGGGAACACCTGAAGAGATAATGAAACATCCCTCTTCGACTACGGGCCAGTACCTTTGTGGCCTTAAAAAAATACCTGTTCCATCTGAAAGACGCAGGCCTGAAAAATTTTTAACAATACAGGGCGCACGGGAAAATAACCTTAAAAACATTACCGTTGATTTTCCCCTGGGGCTGTTTACTGCGGTGACCGGAGTTTCGGGTTCAGGCAAATCTTCACTTGTAATTGAAATACTTTATCGTGCACTCTCTGCCCTTGTTATGAAGTCAAAGGAGCGGCCGGGACATTTTGAAAAGATACTTGGAGTTGAGCACATAGACAAGGTTATTGATATTGACCAGTCTCCCATAGGCCGTACTCCAAGGTCCAATCCTGCCACCTATACCGGGCTATTTACACCGGTAAGGGAACTCTTTGCGAAACTGCCAGAATCAAAGCTGAAGGGATATAAGTCCGGGCGTTTTTCATTCAATATTTCGGGTGGTCGGTGCGAGACTTGCGAAGGGGATGGTGTAAAAAAAATCGAGATGCATTTCCTTCCTGATATATATGTAACCTGCGATGTGTGCAAGGGTAAAAGATATAACCATGAAACACTTGAGGTCAGATTCAAAGGTAAAAACATATTTGAAGTACTTGATATGACAGTGGACGAAGCTATACCTTTTTTTGAAAGCATCCCTTCAGTCTATAATAAGCTTGAAACACTGGCCAGGGTCGGTCTTGGGTACATAAAATTAGGCCAGCCTGCTACTACATTTTCGGGCGGCGAGGCACAGCGTATAAAGCTGGCGACCGAACTTTCGAAAAGGGGAACGGGCAGGACTCTTTACATACTGGATGAACCTACAACCGGTCTACATTTTGACGATATAAAGAAACTGATAGAGGTGCTCAATTCACTGGTTGAAAAGGGGAACAGTGTTATAGTTATTGAGCATAATCTTGACGTAATCAAAACCGCTGATTATGTAATTGATCTTGGGCCTGACGGTGGCGACGCCGGTGGAACTCTTATTGCTGCGGGAACACCTGAACAGATCTGCCGGGTTAAGACTTCTTATACCGGGCAGTTTCTGTCCAAAATGCTCAGGTAAATAAAAAAAGGGCTCCCGAAGCTTAAAGCATTTCAACGCATTCACGTGAGATTTATTAGTTCAAGAAGCCCCCTTTTTAACTGTTACGCTTTTAATGCCTCCAGTTCAAAATCCTTCATTCTGATCTCTGTTGCCCTTTTTACCGCTAGGTCAAAATGGGGGCATACATTCTCAGCGCCTATAAGGTCTACAAATCCGGATTTTGTCATAACCTTCCGGGGTTGTTCATTTACTCCAGAAAGCACCATCCTTGTTCCGACCTCAACGCATTTATTGAACAGTCGTGTCAGCGCGTGCAGGCCAGTCGCATCCATTGCAGGAACATTTCTCATCCTGATGATAAGTACAGGTACAAGCCTGCGGTACTGCAGCGCGTTTTCAAGGAACCGGTCAGCTATTCCGAAAAAGAAGGGGCCGTTTATTTCGTAAATGCCTATCCCTTTGGGCAGGTTGGTCTGCTCTCTTTCCAGGTAGTACCTTAGTTCGGTGTCATCGTCTGCTATTCTGTCATGGGTAAATTTAAAGGCTCCGGAGGTAACATCTGCCATCCTTTTCATAAACAGGAGGGCTGCAAAAACCATACCTATTTCGATAGCTATAACCAGGTCAATAAATACTGTGAGGAAGAATGTAACAAGTAATACGGTCATGTCGCTCTTTGGCGCTTTAAGCAGAGCCTTAAAGCTGTGCCATTCGCTCATGTTGTATGCAACGAATACAAGTACAGCTGCAAGTGCGCACATCGGTATAAATTTTGCAAGGGGCATTAATGCCACAAGCATTACGAGAAGCACTATTGCATGTGTCATTCCCGCGATTGGTGTCCTGCCGCCGTTATTTACGTTTGCGGCGGTACGTGCAATTGCTCCTGTTGCGGGCAGTCCCCCGAAATATCCCGATGCTATGTTTGCAAAACCCTGCGCGATAAGCTCGGCATTAGGCCTGTGCGAACCGCTTATCATGCCATCGGCAACAACTGCAGAGAGCAGAGATTCGATTCCCGCAAGGAGAGCGATGGTAAGTGCCGGAGTAATAAGGTGTTCAATCTTTTCAAGTGATATTACGGGAAGCGAAGGGACCGGCAGCGATGATGAAATGCTTCCGAATTTTATACCTATTGTTTCAACAGGTATCTGGAAAAAATACACTGCCAGTGATGCGGCAATTATTGCAACCAGTGATCCCGGCAATTTTGTGGTAATCCTTGGCCAGAAAAGAATTATTAACAGTGAAATTGCAGCAATGCCCGTAGCCCAGGGATTTATGCTGTTTATATTGGTTATAAATATTTTCCACATTGAGTAAAAACCGGCTGGTAATTTATCAATGTTAAGTCCCAGGAAATCCTTAACCTGGGTGGTAAAAATTACCACTGCAATTCCGCTCGTAAAACCGGTTGTAATGGGATATGGAATAAGTCTGATGAATGTTCCGAACCTGAGAAGGCCGAAAATAATAAGAAAGAAACCTGCCATAATCGTGGCAATCAGCATGCCGTCATAACCATGCTTAAGTATTATGTTAAAGACGATTATTACAAATGCGCCCGTGGGACCACCTATCTGTACGCGGCTGCCGCCGAGAAATGAGATAAGGAAACCTGCGATTATCGCTGTATGCAGGCCTTTTTCGGGGGTTGCACCCGAGGCAATGGCCAATGCTATTGAAAGCGGAAGGGCTATTATTGCCACTACGATACCGGAAATAATATCTCTGGTTACCTGTTCACGCGTATAGGTACTGTACAGAGAGAAAAACTTGGGTTTAAACAATTACACACCTCCATGGGGAAATAAAATCGGCTCCATAATAAACCGTTTGTACCCGTGTCAATGAAATTCCTTTTAATAAAAAATATTTTACTTTAAGCCTGCATTAACTCACAAAACCTGTGTATTTTTTAAAAAAAAATTGCAAAGTACTTTTGATGGTATTTAATTTATGTTTAAGCCCGCGCAGTAAAAAAATAATTTTAAAGGAGATTCACATGAAGAAAAAAAGTATTGCAGTTGCGCTTTCACTTGCGCTTGGACTCGCCTCTCTCCAGGGATGTATCGGAACATTCAAACTGACTGGCAAGGTGCTCAATTTCAACAGGGGTCTTGGGAATAAATTCATCCAGGAGATTGTATTTCTTGTTATGAATATAATCCCGGTTTACGGAGTTGCTATTCTTGTTGATGCGCTTATATTTAATTCCCTTGAGTTCTGGACAGGATCGAATCCGCTTGCCATGCAGCCCGGAGACATAGAGGTGCAGTATGTAAATAAAGACGGCAAGATCTATAAGATTGAAGCAACACAGAACCGTTTCCACATAGTACAGGTTGCAGGACCGGAGCAGGGCGAATCAGCAGACCTGGTGTTTAATCCGGAAACAAACACATGGCTTGCAGGCAAGGGTAATGAACTTCGAAAGGTTGCTCAGTTTATGGACCAGTCTCAGCAGGTGAACATTTTTAAACCATCGGGTGAATTTGTAACAGTAAAGGCAGATGCAACTCCCGATGAAATCTACGCAGAACTTGGTATTACAAGGTAGATTTATCCTTTATCCGCGCTGCCCGGTGCAGCGCGGAAGGCTTCGATAAAAATTATGAAAAGATTTATCATTTTTTTTATTTTTCTGTTTTCTGCATCTGTGTACCTTAATGCAGGTAACAGTGGGTCTCTCTTTGTGCCCGACGGGGCCGATTTCTTTATTTATAACAGGGGAACTGACTCATTCATTGTAAACCGCGCACGTATTGGAGAACGAGAATTCAATACTGTAATAAACAGGCTCGCATCTGCAAAAAGAATAAATTCTGCAGGCGATGATCCCGCCGGGCTTGCAGTTGCCGAAAAAATGGACTCAATGCTTGAACAGATTAAACGTGAATCTATGAACGACGCGGACATGCGCAACCTTTACAATTTTATCGAATCTTCAATAGCATCAGACCAGGATATAATAAAGCGCATCAGGGAACTGGCGCTCAGGGCAACCGGTGGAATACTTGGGCCTGAAGACCGGGAGCTTATACAGGTAGAGGTTGACCAGATGCTTGCCCAGATAAACATGAATGCAAGGTTCAGCCAGTTTAACACATTGCCGGTAATTCCAGACCTTACTACTGAAAAACTTGGATTAGACAAAATCAATGTTGTGCGTGACCCTGGAGGTGCGGTCGGCCTCTGCGACGTTGCGTTGCGAGCGCTCACCTTTAAGAGAGTAATGCAGGGTGTAAGGGCTAACGTGCTCACTTTAAGGATAGAGGGGAGGAGTTATTACTACCTTAACCTTCAGGCTGCTTCAGCCAGGATCACAGACCTTGACATGGCAGAGGGTATCATGGAACTCTCAAGGCAGGGGGTGCTTGTTAAAACCAGGTATGGCGTTCTGATGCGGGGCAGATAATTGGCAGCAGTCGCGTCAGGGATGGAGGCGGAATAAAACGACCCTGTGACCCTTACTTTTTCCCGAGCAGATGAAAATTGCACTGCGCGTTGCGTCAAGACTGGATGATCTGCAGGTTATTGCTATTACAGTTACAGGAGCGGGATGGAAATTCCGCACACATAAGCCTGGTCGTTTTATTGTAGCCGAGAGCCCGACCTTCGCGGTGGTACGGCAATAATTTATTTCTATGTGATTAAGCGGTGCACAGAAAGGGCAGGCCTGAGCCTGCCCGCATTCATGATTTAAAAGATGAGCGAAGGGGACGCCCGGGTAAATACAATTTTATTCCAGGTCAAGTCTCATCAGAAGCTCACCTGCTTTAACGGCCTGGCCTTCTTTAACGAGAATTTCTTTTACTTTGCCATTTCCCTGCGGCTTGATGCTGGTCTCCATCTTCATCGCTTCAATGACTATGAGACTTTTGTCTGCGGTAAAAATGTCGCCCTCTTTAACAAGTATTTTTGAAACCGTGCCTGGTATGCTCGCTCCGATTTCATCAGGATTGGCAGGATCGGCCATGGCCGTGGCAGATACAGCCTTTTCGGACCTGTATGTTTTGTCAAGGATGTTCATGGCGCGCCTGTTGCCGTCAACTTCAAACACAACCTGCCTGTAACCCTCTGAGTCCACTTTGCCCATGCTTACAAGCTGTATTATGAAGATCTTACCCTCTTCGACTTCGACCTCTGCGGGAACACCCCGTTTAAGGCCGTAAAAGAATAGCGGGCTCTCCATCCTGCTCAGGTCACCGTAGTGCTTTTTAAAGACGATGTAGTCGTCAATTACCTTCGGGTAGAGCGAATAACTGAGTATGTCGCGCATATCTGGTGTTATGCCGTGCTTCTGTGCTATCTGTTTCCCTATGGCTTCAAAATCGACGGGCGGGAGAAGCTCGCCGGGTCTGCACGTTATGGGTTCCTTTCCCTTGAGCACAATTTTCTGGAGGCCGTCGGGAAAACCGCCCACAGGCTGTCCCATCATCCCTTCGAAGTATGATACAACCGAGTCGGGGAACGCAAGGTCTTTACCTTTTTCCACTATGTTTTCGGGGGTCAGGTCGTTTTTAACCATGAAGATTGCAAGGTCACCGACCATTTTTGACGAAGGAGTAACCTTGACAATGTCGCCGACCATTGCGTTTACTTTCATGTACATCTCCTTGACCTCTTTAAACTTGTGGCCAAGGCCGAAACTTTCCACCTGAGGCTTAAGGTTTGAATACTGGCCTCCGGGGATTTCGTACTTGTATACATCGGCAGTTCCGGACTTGAGGCCGGATTCAAAAGGTTCGTATATCGGCCTGATATCGTCCCAGTAGTCCGAGAGTTCCTGGATTCCGTCAATGTTTAACCCGGTGTCGCGTTTTGTGTGCTGGAGCGCGGCAACAACGGAGTTGAGCGCCGGCTGGCTTGTAAGCCCTGACATGTTGTTAAAGCAGCTGTCCACGATATCAACACCGGCTTCGGCAGCGAGAAGAAGTGTGGCTACGCCGTTACCGCTTGTGTCATGGGTATGCAGGTGTATCGGGATGGATATGGACTCCTTGAGCGCCTTGATCAGCATCTGGGCGGCATAAGGTTTAAGCAGCCCGGACATGTCCTTGATGCCCAGTATATGTGCTCCCATCTTTTCAATTTCTTTAGCCGTCTGTACATAATAGTTAAGGTCGTACTTGGTCTTACTTTCGTCAAGTATGTCGCCGGTATAACAGACGCAGCCTTCGACGATTTTACCTGTCTGCAGAACCTCGTCTATGGCAATCTCCATACCCCTGAGCCAGTTGAGCGAGTCAAATATTCTGAAAACGTCTATGCCGCTCTGTGCGGATTGCTGTATAAATTCACGTATAAGATTATCCGGGTAGTTTGTGTAGCCCACTGCATTGGCGCCGCGAAGAAGCATCTGGAACATTATGTTCGGTACGTGCCTGCGCAGTTCCTCGAGCCTTTTCCATGGGTCCTCTTTAAGGAACCTGTATGCTACATCGAATGTGGCACCGCCCCACATTTCAAGCGAGAAGAGGTCGCCTGCAAGAGCAGCTGTAGCCTCGGAAATTTTAAGCATGTCGTAAGTGCGCAGACGTGTTGCCATCAATGACTGGTGCGCGTCCCTGAACGTGGTGTCTGTTATAAGTAGTTTCTGCTGTGATTTTACCCAGTCTGCAACCGCTTTGGGCCCCTTTGATTCGAGGAGCTGCCTTGTGCCGGACATGGTAAATGGATCTCCATGTCCGGGTACCCGCGGTATGTCAAATTCGCGCCGAACTGCGCTTGACTCGTTAACAGCTTTTTCACCGAAGAACCTCAGGAGTTTTGCTTCCTTGTCTTCCTTGGGGGTAATATCAAAAAGTTCAGGTGTCTTTTCGATGAAGTCAGTGGAACACTGGCCCTTTATAAAAGAGGGATGTGAAAGTACATTCAGCAGAAAAGCGTCGTTGGTTT